>JAQBOS010000179.1 GCA_028287925.1 Mucilaginibacter sp.
TTTGGGTCTAGTTTTTTCAGGAATGTATAAATATTTGCTGCATATTCATTTTTCCAGGGGCTTTCCCAATTACCATCAAACCATAGCATATAAGGGTGATAGTTTGTTACGAGCTCCTGCAATTCACTTTTCATGGTAATTACAAACTTATCCATATTGGCATTTGGGTCTGCTTTTGAACCGGAAATATGAATGGGATAATCCGGATCATGCCAATCCAGCACTGTAAAATAAATACAAAACTTAATATCATATTTTTTACAAGCGCGGGCAAGCTCGCCAACAATATCTTTTTTATAGGGAGAATTCATGATATTGTAATTTGAAACCTTTGTTGGCCACAAACAAAACCCATCATGATGCTTGGCGGTAATAGTCAGGTATTTCATGCCGGCTTCTTTAGCGGCTTTCACCCATGCATTTGCATCAAATAAAACAGGATTGAATTCTTTATACAAATTATCGTAGTCATCAGTTGGCACACTTGTACCCCTGCTCCACCCTATTTCCGTACCACGTAATGTTACAGGCCCCCAATGGATGAACATCCCAAATCGTTGATCCATAAAATCGTCCATCACTGCTTTGGATGTTTTAATAGAAGGATCTATAGATGAGGATTGTGCCTTTAACTGGCAAAAGGGCAGTAAAAGGATTAAAATATTAAAAAAGTATTTCATGGTAAGTCTGTAACTGGTTAAGAAAATCTAAATTAGATCATTACCCTATTCCTTACAATGAATTATACTTCTGTTTTAATGGATTATCCTACTATAAAATTTATAAAATTCTTATATTGGCCATGCCACCAGTAGAACCTGGCATATAAAATATATTTACTCAACGGGAAGCAAAGCATCAATAATATTTATGAACACAAGGAAAATAAAGGTCAGAGATGGTTTTGAGGGACAAAAACTCATCAGCTTACCTAAAATGATTTATAAGAATATGAAATCTGATAATGTAATTTTAAATCAGATCTTTATTACTCATATTGGTTATTTCCCCAAGGCATCTTATCATTTTCGGGAACGCAGAAAAGGTTGTGAAGACAACATATTTATTTATTGCCTGTATGGAAAGGGATGGTATATAGTTGATAAGAAGAAATATGAAGTTTCACCTAACCAGTTTTTTCAGATCCCCGCTACCACTGAATACCTTAAATATGGCGCCGACGAGACACAGCCCTGGACCATATTCTGGGTGCATTTTAGCGGAACCGACCTTAATTCCTTTAACAGATTGTTAAATATTACACTTAATGACGGCCCACAAAATATTCCTTACAATGAAAAAGGACTTCTAATTTGGAAGGAGATGTACAGCTCGCTGGAGATGGGATATAATAAGGACAATTTAAATAACGCCAATATGTGTTTATATCACTTTTTGTCAACTTTCTTATACCCGGACAGACATTTTTCAATTACCGGTGATAAGGATATAATCAAAGAAACGATTGAATTTATGCGCGAAAAGCTTGACAGCAGGTTCACTGTAGAAGATTTCGGAGTACGTTATCAGTTATCAGCATCTTATTTCTCCGGTTTATTCCGGCAATCAACCGGGATGTCACCAATGGAGTATTTCATACATCTCAAAATCCAAAAATCCTGTCAGCTTCTTTTTAATACCGGGGTTAAAATTAAAGATGTGGCTAAAGAAATGGGGTATGATGATCAGTATTATTTTTCCCGTTTGTTTAAAAAATTGATGGGTATGTCTCCTGCGCAATACAGAGCAATCAAACATCGGTTTTGATGAGTACCAAACCAACTTTTAAATTAGATAGGTGAATGGTACCCTTCAACCTGAAACCTCTTGATTATTTTTAATCCACTCCTCCTTATCAACAAACCGGTTAATAAGCATAGCGGCCACTGTGTCGCCAGTTGCATTCAGCAGGGTAGCTACTGGATCAATTAATGTACCGATTATAATGGCAGGTGGAAGAGCCTCCGGCGGGAAACCATAGGCTGAAATAAAAAGAATCTCGCCCACATAGCCGCCGTTTGGAATCCCGCCTTCAACTATACTGACAATTACAGTCATACCGAGGACAAGCAGGATAACTTCAGGACCATCAAAGCCTTTGCCAAACATGGCAAACACAACTGCCATTTTTAAAACAGATGAGATGCTTGATCCATCTTTATGTAAAGTTGCACCAAGCGGGATGGTTATCCCGGCGATAGTGGCAGAAACACCCATTTTTCTTGCCGCTTCCAGGTTTGCTGGTATGGTGGCAATGCTGCTACAGGTACCTACCGCTGTAAAGGATGGGATGAAGTTGTTTTTCCAGTATTTTTTTACGCCCTTTAAACCACCGGCAATGAATGCGTAGATACTAAAAAACACCACATAATAAAAAATGCTGACACCGTAGCCTATCCCCATTGAATGTGCATAATCGCCGAAGCGCGAGGGGCCAAATACAGCTACCTGGTGAGCAAAATATGCACCTAAACCAACAGGCCCAATCTTCATTATGAGCACAAAAACATTTTTAAAAACTTCGTTCCCTGCATTCAGAAAACGGCCGAAGTCCAAACCCTTTTCTCCTGCGCGCAATGTCCCAAACCCGGTAAGGATAGCAAAAATGATCATGGCCAGCATGTTTTTGCGGGAAAGCAATTGATAAAACTCACCCGTAGTAAACAGTTGAGTTACCTGGTCGCCAGAGAGCTTTTTACCGGCTTGCTGGTTTAATAATTCAGAAGACACCACAACCTGCTGATGAACAGGAAACAACGCTACAGCAACTATGGTAAGTAATGCCGCAACTAGCACGGTACACAAAAATACACCTGACATTATAGTAATTATCCGGCTTACCTTTTGTTCGCCATGAAGATTGGCAATTGCCGAGGATATGGCAAAGAAAACGAGCGGAACAACTGCTACAAACAGCAGGTTCAGAAATATATCGCCTATTGGCTTAAGCACTTCTGCTTGTTTACCTAATACTATACCTGCTATACTGCCGACCGTTATCCCGGTTATCAGCCAGATTATTCCGCTATAATTTTTAAACCAGTTATTCATGCAATAGTTCCCGGTTGTAAGATAACATATGGCTACAAGTATCGCAACTAATTTTGTGCATTAGTTATTCAAGGTTTCCCAGCTGTGACTTATACTGATAATATGTTTTTCCCGTTATAAATCGTTTTCCCCTTGTTCTTAAATTTGCTTGAGCACGTGGTGTCAAACTTTAACCTATTTTAACTATCATACATTTGGTGTTTTGAGTTTGCTTTCTTTAATTTATAACGTAATGCCAGCACTGTTATTCCCAACCCCAACTTGCAAACTATCACTTATCATCCTGTTTATTTTCTTTTTACCTGTGGCACTCCCGGCACAAAATATTTTCCTGGAAAAAATAGATGCGTGCAATACTTCAAACTATTGTATGGACTGCGGAGATCCAAAAGCAACTTGTGATCAGTCTATCCTGGATAATATCTGTGAGAAAATCATTCGTCAGTATCTGTTAAAAGATGCCAACGGATCAATAACCTTCCAGGTTTTGGTTGAACCTACAGGTTTTGGCTGCGTGCTTAGCCATAATGATATGACAAACAGCCAGTTAACAGCCAGCCTGATCAGGTATCTGAATGGCTTTTTGTGGAAACCGGCTCTGGTAAATGGCAAACCTGTAACTGCATCTGTGAATGTGATCTTTCGTATAATTGGTGGCAAATTGTCAAGTCAAATTCAAAGAATGGACCTGACAGAATTAAAGCCACCCGGCGATCCTGTTATTTATAACAAAAATGCTGTTTACACTAATCCGTCTTTAAAAAACTATGAATTCACGGTGTGGACCAAATATAATTCACCACTTCCTGACAATATCAGCCAGTCATGTGCTGTGGATAAATCTGATATTTTATGGTATGCTACAGCCAGGGGGCTAACGCGGTTTGATGGAAAATTTTTCAATCCTGTTAATGAATTTAACTCGCCATTTACAGCAGAAACAACTATGGGGGATATAACCGTAGATAAAGACAATAACAAATGGGTATACGTTGACAATAAGATATACAAGTGTACCGGTACATGGTGGCAGGTATATGATTTCAAAAAATTTATATCATCAGGTGTTACCCACATCTTAAATAGCAGTAATGGTAAGCTTCTTTTTACTACTAAGGACGGCCTGGTGGCAGTAAGAAGCGATAAGGTGGTATTATTGAATAAAAAAAATATGCCGCAGCTACCCTCAAACGAGATCTCTTACGCTTATGTTGATAGCCACAATCGTTTATGGATAGGCACTTCGAAAGGCAGTATCATGATTGATAAAGACTCCTTCGTAACTACCTTTAATACATCTGATACACCTTTGAAAAACGTGTGCATCTCCGGTGCGGTAGAAGATGAAAAAGGGAACCTTTACTTCACGCTGATTGACTGTGATAAAGTTCTGACCGACAGTGATAAAGAGGGCATAGCAGTGCTGAAAACAGAAGGCAACTGGCTTCATTATAATGATAAAAACTCCGGAATGCCATCAAACCGTGTCAATAATATATTGTATGATAAGTTTGAACATGTTTTGTGGATAGGTACTGATCAGTCGGGCCTGGTGAGGTTTAATTTGAAAGATGGCTGGGAAAACTATCACAACAACAATTCCCCTGCACCCGGCTATACAATTTATCAATTGGTACAGGACTCAAAAGGTGTTATCTATGTAACCACTGCTAACGGCCTGTTAAGGATCAGGAGGAAAGATGGACTTTGATCCGCGTTTAATTTTTAATTACATCAGTCAAAACATGCAAATATTCTTTTAAAAACGAGTGATAACAGTTTTTTGTTTCGAACCTATTTTGAATTCAATTATAAATGACTAAAAACATAATATAGTCATTTAGTTGAAAGAAAAAAGCCTGCAATCATGTGATTTTCAGGCTTTTTTCTACATCTATTAATTGAAGTAATATTAAATTTAATCAAGCAGCGTCCAGGTACGTTTAGTTTGAATAGTTTGTATGGCCTGCTGCTCGGCAACAACTATATTCTCTTTACGCTGACCGATGTATTCAAGGGTGCTTAGCTTATTCCATAAAGCAACAATCACACGCATAAATTCATCAATAGTTAACATAGACGAACTTATTTCGTGGTGATTGTAAACAATTTCAATCATCCGTGCTAAAAGCTCCTCAAAGTTTCCCGGGGTTACATCCTTCCACTCATAAAAATATTTAAGCAGTTCTTCGCGTTCGGTGCCGGCAATACTTTTTACAGTGCTGAAAAACAGGTGTGCCATTTCCGAAAAACAAGCTACCAGTTGGATAGGCGGCTGCAGATAGATCATGTTGCGGTACGAGAAATAGATGCGTGCAATATAATCGAGCATCTTCTCGCACAATATCTTCACGTTTTTACCGATTGTTGATACAGAATCTTTTGAGGTGATCTTATCAATAATGCGGAACGAAAGTAATTGCAGGTTATTGAGCTGGTTGCTAAAATTTTCGTAATGCTTAACCAATTCGGCGCTGCTTATCACAGCAGTACATGGGGGGATATAATTGATATCCGTTTGCAGCGAGTTACCGTTGCGGATAAACTTCCCCACCTCCATAAAGTTTGTGTTTTTGCTGTTGATCTGCGAGGCAGGCAAAATTGTAATGCTATAATGTTTGTTTATGTCGGGATAGCGCAATGGCATTTCATCGGGATCGGGGATCCCTGAAGCTATCCTTTCAAATGGGTTAACGGTTAGCAATACGTAATATACTTCCGAAGCTTCATTAACAGGCTCCTGCCCAAAATAATGACTGAGCTCCAGGCCGGGATCTGTTTTGGTTATATCTATTCTTAACCCATCGGCGGTAATGGCATTACATTGATTGATCCTGATCTGCACCTGGCCTGATGAACGTTCTGTGATCTGGATCTCCAGCGAAGTGCTCTCGCCCGATGCAGGCGGCAGCAGGCCAAAATTGCTGTTGTTTAATGATAGTGAGTTAGAATCCCGTACAAGATCCTGGATAAAATTGTCAGTATTTACAAAATGACCGCTTGAAATTTTCATTCCATCGATCCAGTTAACCGGTTTATGTTTTAAAGGACTGATCATATATTTAATTTAATACAAGTTATAAATACACAGCCTGATCTCCTGTTTGATCAGGTTCGCTAATAATTTCCGAAACCCGCTTCGCGAAAATGGTTACAGATTCGCTGATTCGGTTTTCCCGGATGTCAAGGTCAGGATCCAGGAAATGACGTTGCTTAAAAAACGATGGCTTTGTGTAAAAGATCCACTTATAGTTTTCGTTATTATCCAGCTTATATTGCACGGTCGACTTTGGGAACTTTACATTATAGTCATCAATGAATTTTTGAAACCATAAGCCAAAATTCATATTGGGTGGTGCTTTCGCCTTTACCTTTAACGGTTCAGGGTCGGTAGTGTTTTTGTAAAGATCAAGCTCAAGCACCAGCAGCCTGTCGAAATCCAGGTGTTCCATGCTGATATCCTGCGGGATCAGCGGATATTGCCATACCTTGTAGATTTCGAGCGGGATACTTAAAAATGCAATATAAGCCCACCAGAAAATTGGTGGCAGTAAAAATGCAAAGATGCTTGTAGAAGCCCATAGGCCATATTTCATATCATTAAGCCAGTTAAAGCCCAGTTTAAACAAGTATACACCTAACAGGCACGATACAAAAGTTACCAGTAAAAAGAACCATTTTTTGTTCAGCAGTTCTGTTTCATAATGTTTACCGGCCAGCCATACGTAAAGTATGCCAAGCCCAAGGTACACGAACTGGCAAAACAGGTAACCCCAGGGCATAAATTGTAACCCAATAAACCCAAATAAGCCAGGTATACCTAATATAAGGGCTGTTAAAAGCATAGTAAAAAGCAGGCGTCTGTTGCTTAAAAGCTTATTTTTTTTGTTAACTATCAGCATTACTGCCGCAGCGATAAATGCAACTACAGGAAAGAGGAGGTAACTTATAAAAAATGATTTTACGTCCATAAAAAATAAATATGTTCAGGTTTAGCAGTTTCTTAAATAAATTTCATTTTTCTATAATCAATTACCGATAATTATGGTTATTGTTTTAAGTATCAAGTAATATTTTACATAAAATGAAGATAAAAACGCCTAACCGGATTGAAACAGATTTTAAAGCAGCCACCATCGCCGCCGAAATGATTGAGAATGAAACGGTTAATATTTCTGACATAATTATACTGCCAAAAGGGCCTAAAAAGCGCGCATACGATAAAGAAATAGCAGGTGTTGAAACTTCGCTTTCTGATATCACCAACAGGCAGTTGCTGAATATTTTCGTTAACCGCGATGGATTGTATGATATGCTGCCCGAAGGCCTGTTCCACAGGCCTCCTGCCTCAAGTGTAATGATCACCGAGGAGGAGATGATAAAAGATATTAAAGTACGCCGGCTTGAGGAAAAACAAACCCGCAATTTTTTTGCACCTTTCGAGGCTGAGCTGAATCACCTTCGTACCATGATCGAGCTTTACGAGAACCGGGTCGATAAAAAAAACGAGTATGATGAGCTGATCAATATATTTTTAAAAGAATGGCAGGAGTTTAGCTGCTTTACCAATAAACAGATGCTTATTTTAATGCATGTATTACCCGTAATCCACGAGCAGCGTAACAACATTGATTTTATAAGTAATGTGCTCGGCATGATGTTTAAAGTTCCGTTAACTATTACCAGTAAATTTTCCGCACACCACTCCAAACATGCAGTTACCGGTTCAGGCACCTCATTAGGCGGAGGTGCATTAGGTGTAGATTTTATTGCAGGTAATGTGATTGAGCCCGAAGAAGAACTGGTAATAAACATAGGACCGGTTAGCGCCGCACAGATCATGGAGTTTTTACCGGGCAGCAAAACTTCAAAAGCTATTGATGTGTTGCTTTCTTATTTCCTGCCTTTACAAACCGGAGTTAGTTTTAACCTGGTTGCCAGTCCAGAGTCGCAAAAACTGGTGATTGGCGGAGCTGAAGCCAATTCAACCCTTGGTTATACCACCTTTTTAGGCAATTAAATTAACGTGAGTTCGCCCTAAGCAAACCACCCCAAACCCTTCTCCAACCGCATGCAGCCGTAGCTTTAGAGGAGGCGAAGCGGAAGTTTGTGCGGCCACGTCGGCAAAGCGTTCCATTTTTACACGTGGAACACCTGGAACAGAGTGAAACATGCTGATTATCAGTTTATTAGTCTTTTATTAAAATTAAATAGCTATAAGTAGCTGATAATCACTATGTTCCACCATTCTTTATATCAAAACTCACGTTAATTTATTGCTCCACAAAAACGCGGTAATTTATATCCATTATACTGCGGGTTTGCAGCTTTGACTGTAGCAGGCCAAGCAATGTGTCCCACTCGTTAGCAGAAAGCTCACCATCAATTGCCGGTTTTACATAAATGTCGGTAGTTTTTTTAAATCCCTCCTTGGGATTTGCCGATATACTTACCCCTTTGCTTATAGTTATGCCTTTTATTTTTGTACCGAGCTCGTATTGGCAAAAGCTTGTAAGATCAGCGCGGGTAACAATCCGGTCTTTAGTAGTTAGGCCGTATTTGTAGGCCTGGATCCGTTCAGTTGCTCCAAGACTACTCCTGCCTCCAATGGTTGAGGTTACCAGGCGCAGGCTATCGGCTTTGAGTTTTGTGGCTTCAGTCTGCTGCAGCTTTGACCCTTTCCTGATGTTATTTGCACCATCAGCCATGGTTGTCCAAAACTGCAGATATAGCATCCCCGCTTTATTGGCCGGTTTTAAAATGAGGTAGTTTACCAGCTCATGGTTTTCCTGTGATAATGATTTCTTTTCGATCAATGAGATCTGCTGTTCAAGCGTTTTTAGTGCAGTAGTCAAAAAGTCGCTGCCATAGGCTGCGAAGGCTGCTTTTTCATCGCGAAGCAATTCAAAAAGATATTCGATGGTTTGCCTGGCATTGCGCGAATCAAAACGTTCGGCGCCGCCATTCCTGATGGAATAGCTGCCTTCAAAGTTCTGTGAAGCATTGCTATAGGGAATCTCGTTGTAATTTACCTGGTTATCATCCTGCAGGTTGTGTACCGACAAAAAATAATCATATTCACCAGGCTTAACCGGGATAATATTGCTGATCTCTTTCAACCTGAATTTTTGCTCATGCAGCCTGCGGTTCATAACCGGGAAACAGTTTAATGAAAGCTGCAGGCCTTCAATGGCTGATGCAGAAATTATTGCCGGGAAAACCATTTTTATCCACACACAATTCTTTAGCTGTTTAAGGTCGGCAGGATCAAACAAGTTCAAAAACTCTTCCGGGTAGCTTTTTTTATGCCCGGTCAGCTCACTCAGCGAATCATCAGTAAGTGTGATAAAGCGATTGTTGTAATAAGATTTGACATCCCGGGTTATTAAGTTGATAACGTTCTGATCGTGAAAAATTGGTTTTCCCTGCTCCTCAAGCTCTCCGTCATAAACCAGGCCAATCACGGTTTCAAGTTCTTTGTTATTTAGGTAACATTTAACTACCTGCAGCAAGCTATAAAAATCGATGCTGCTGGTGTAGCCCGGCCACTCAAAATAAATTCCGGCATTTTTTAGCGAACGCAGCTGCGCAGCCGGCTCGATAGCTATCCACAAGGTGTTGGGTTCTGTAACAATGTTGGGCAGGCTGTTTGCAAGCTTATTTTTTTGTCCGTTTTCTGTAAATTCAAAAAGATATTTGTCACTAAAGCTGTATTTTATTTCGGCGTTAAAAACAGGGGTAGTACCCAACGGTGTAAAATAAACGTCCAAAACCCCGGGCTTTGTATTTGCCGGCCCGGCCGGAATTGTTTTGCGGAAAAAAAAGTGATTTTTTATATTAACAGTTTCAACGGCTTCAATGGGTTTACCTTTCAAAACAGCGTGGGCAGGCAGCGAGGCGGTTAAATAATCTGACGCAAGGATAC
>JAQBOS010000181.1 GCA_028287925.1 Mucilaginibacter sp.
ATTGAGAAAATCACTGGTAATATTTCAATTTGCCGCATCATTATTTCTATTGATAGGAACTGTTACTGTCTACCGTCAGGTACAATATATGCGCAAGCAATCATTAGGAATTAACATTGATCAAACACTGGTCATAACAGCACCAACAGTTGGAGTTGATTCTGCTTACTCAAAAAAAATGACTGCTTTCAAAGAAGAACTGGGTCAAAAGTCTTTTATAAAAAATATAACGTTGTCTACCAGTATTCCGGGAGAAGCAGTTACCTGGAATGCAGCTGGAATAAAGATCATAGGGTCAAATGAGAACACTCAAAAACAGTATCGTGTGATAGGAGTTGACTACGATTATATAAAAGCATATAGCTTAAAATTGGCTGCCGGTCGCCCGTTCTCAAAAGAATTCAGTACGGATGATCATGCAGTAATATTTAACAGGAAGGGGATAGAGCAGTTAGGATTTGATAAACCTGAAGAGGCAATTAATAAAAGAATAGATTTCTGGGGGCAACAATATACAATTGTAGGGGTTGCGGAGAATTTTCATCAGCAATCATTGCGCGAATCATATGAGCCATTGATCCTTCGTCTTATTCCTGATGTGAGTGGATACTTATCCGTTAAGATGGGAACTACACAGGTAAGTCAAAGCATTGATGATGTCAAAGCCGAATGGAAGAAATTTTTTCCCGGCAATACTTTTGAGTATTTTTTTCTTGACGATCATTTTAATGATCAATATAAAGCTGACCAACGTTTTGGAAATGTATTTGGACTGTTTACAAGCCTTGCTGTATTGGTGGCCTGCATGGGATTATTCGGTCTTGCCTCTTTTACTACTCTTCAGCGCACTAAAGAGATTGGTGTTAGAAAAGTATTGGGGGCATCTGTTATTAGTATATTAAAGCTGCTGTATCGCGAATTTGCGCTTTTGCTCTTAGTTGCCTTCGTGATAGCAATTCCACTTGCATGGTTTACGATATCAACCTGGTTGCAGAGCTATGCTTTCCATATCAACATACACTGGATATACTTTATATTTCCTTTCATTACTATAGCCACGATTGCACTAATCACCGTAAGCTATCAATCAATAAAAGCGGCGACAGCAAACCCGGCCAAAAGTTTGAAAGCAGAATAATAAATAACATATAACCTAATCCATAACCTCTCAAAGGCCTCTATTCAGGGGCCTTTTCATTAATATAAAGTTTCATGCAACACATTTTACTTATTTGAGTTATTTCTGGCTTTATAAAAGCTTTTATCATAAAAAATATTAAATAATTGTGATTAATTATTAGCCATAACATTCTATATTACAGCCAAAATCCCTTCAAGGTGTTCTAATAGATTCTCATTCACCCAGCTGAATGCCCTGACTCACTGCCGGGGCATTTTTTTTTAGCATGGACGCAAAAAAAAATCCTGCGGTCAAGCAGAATTAGTAAGCCATTTAATTCAGGTGTCTGTATTCGCTGGGCGATTTTCCTGTCTTTGATTTAAATATCTTTGTAAAATGCGAAGGATGTTCAAATCCGAGCCCGTATGCAATCACGCTGATAGAATCGTTCGTACCCCACAACAAGGTTTTAGCTTTATCTATTATTTCCAGGTGGATATGTTCCTGAGTGGTTTTCCCTGTAAATTTGCTTAAAAGGTCTGACAAATAGTTAGGCGAAAGATTGAGCTGAGCGGCAAAATATTTAACATTTGGCAGGCCTGCTTCAATCAGGGTAGCTTGCGAAAAGTAATCTTTTAATAACTTTTCAAACTGTTGCAGTACGTCAGAGTTAACTTTCGCCCTGGTGTAAAATTGCCGGTCGTAAAAACGGTTACAGTAATTCAGCAACAGTTCAATATTGCTAACAATCAGCCCCTGCGAATGCTTATCAATATTTTGTGAATACTCCCTTTCAATTTTGGCCAAACAATCCTTAATGATCAGTTTCTCTTCTTCCGAAATATGCAGGGCTTCATTGGTCTCATAATTAAAAAAAGAATACTGATGTATTTTCTTACCCAAATCTGTACCATAGATCAGATCAGGATGAATAAACAGCGCCCAGCCTTCATCCACCGTAACATCCGGGCCCGGCGCTATTACTTGTCCGGGTGCGGTGAACATTAGGGAACCTTCATTAAAGTCGTAATATCCTTTGCCATATTTTAACACCCCCTCGAATTTTTTGCAGGAAATGGTATAAAAGCCAAAACGGTAAAAAGCATCCTCCCTGGGGCGCTTTGCATAAAAGTCGGCATGATCTATTATACTTACCAGGGGATGCCTGGGCGGCGTGTATTTTACGAGCTTGTGCAGGTCGCTGATAGATTGAAGATCGATGTATTTATCCGGCATATTCTTTAATTGTTATAAAGTTACCATAAAAATCATGAGGCCATATCAAAAGACTTAAATCCAAAAAATACTCAAAATAATATTTAGTCTCTGTGATCTCCGCGCCTCCTTCGTGATCACTGCGGTAAAAAATTAATCACAAAGTACGCAAAGAAGACGCAGAGCAGCACGGAGTTTTTTATTCTCCAAAATTTAATTTTGTTCGGTATCTTATAATTTTACTTTTGATACAGCCTCATTTGATTTTTCAGATCCCCATTTGTGCTGTCATCATTGTTTTAAAATCTACATCATCCATTTGCTGCCTGGCCGCTATCAGTTGTACGGCGTCGTGACCTACCGGATAACGCAGTTTTTCAGTATCGTCGGTTGCAGCTTCGTAAATAACATCTGCCACTTCGGAAATATTTTCAGACATAGGCCAATGATCTATCATATCCGTGAATTTATTAAACGCGGGTTGGTACTCATCCAAATCATCAGTACTGAAAAGCGTCATCGAACGCCCTGCAAACTCGGTCTTATAGCCACCTGGCTCAACTATTTTTAAGCGAATGCCAAATGGGTTTAACTCGTATTGCATGGATTCCGTCAACCCTTCAACCGCAAATTTAGTTGCATGATAAAGCGAGGAGAACGGGAAGGTAACCCTTCCACCTACAGAAGAAACATTGATGATAGTGCCTGATCTTTGTTGCCGCATCCCTGGCAATACCGCCTTTGTCACTTCTATTAATCCAAAAAAATTCACGTCGAATTGTCGTTTAATTTCTTCTTCAGTAGCTGCTTCCAATGCACCCAACGCCCCGTAGCCCGCATTATTTACCAATACATCAATTTTTCCAAATTTTTCGATGCCCTCTTTTACTGCGTTTTGTATGCTTAGCTTATCGGTTACATCCAATTTGCTAATAATAACATTGCTAAGAGTTGATAATTCTGTTTCTTTTTCGGGCGAACGCATGGTGGCGATCACGTTCCAGTCATTTGTATGAAATATTTTAGCGGCCACTTTTCCAAACCCGGACGATGCCCCTGTAATTAATACTGTCTTTTTCATTGCTTTATATTTTTAATTTCTAAAGCAAAGGTCTGGTTAAGAATGCTACCCAATTTATACGTTTCAACTGATCCCTTATACATTTCAGGGATCAGCAGCTAATTTATATTGTTTTGACCTTTTTTGGCTTTTTAGTCCCGGTGTATATAAAGTATTGCTTCTGTGAATAGTTAGGTAAATGTAAAAAAGGCGATAACCGGTCTTAAGTCAAATTTTGTCTTTTTCTGACTTAGAAGTTAAGACTTTCGACTCAAGACTAAACTCAATTTATAATTGATACAAAGAATATTGACCCCGGCTCTAATTGCCCCTGGTATAATAGGTGTCCGTTGTAATTTTATAGGTAGAATTAGAACCTTGCTGCACATCGCGAATTACCAAATTATGCGCGTCTAATTTCAATATGGTTTCGGTAAGTATGGGGGTATTGCAGCCATTAGAACCTGTATTACAATCAGGCAGCCATAAACAGTGTAATGTTAGCGTTGAGCCTTTAACAAAGTATGAAAATGGAATTTCACTTTCTGCAGTTGTCTTGCTTACATCATAACCATGAAAAAAAGTACCATAACCTGAAATAGCTGATGTAGTATCACTATTAAACTTAAAATAATCGTCAGCGGTAAAGTCATTACTTAAATAAGTGGTATCGGTAATAGTAGCAATGCCGGTACCTGTAGTTTGCTCTTTTATAGCAAGCTTATTTACATACCACTTTCCAATAATTTGATTGTTTTGAACATGGGTATTATCCTTTTTACATGAAGCTAATCCCAGCATAATGACTGTAGCGACTACCAGGTAGTATTTTGTTTTCATATTGTTAAGTTGGCTTACAATACAATTACGCGATATAAAAAGATTTTGCTACAGGGATCGAAAAAAATATCTTAACGGGATTCTGTATTTTAAAATGCCTTCAATTAATACCTGTATCACGGCAGAGCTGGGCAACCTCATTACTCTTCCCCTAGTTTTTTCTCAAAATAAATTGTCCCTTCTATCGGGCTATACCTGTACGGTTCTATTTCATAAAACCCCAGGTAATGATAGAGTTCCTGTGCCTTTGTTTGTCCCGGTACGGTATCCAGCCTGATGAATTTATAATTTAACTCCTTTGCCGTATCAATTGCTGATTCCAGTAATCTCTTTCCTATTTTTAGGCTTCTGTAACCGGGCTTTACATAAAGCCGTTTAAGTTCTGCTATCTCTTCAGAAAATTTACGAACCCCGGCACAGCCTATAGCATTTTCATCATCAATAAAACACAAAAGCAAAGCGCCATCCGGTTCTTTGTATTGTTGGGCAATCGTGCTTAATTCCTTTTTAAAGTCCTGGTATCCCAAATCGAAATTTAATGAACCTGCATACTCTTCAAACAGTATTTTCCCTTGTTCAAAATCTCCTGCTGTATCAGCCCTTTTTATATTGACAGTTGACATTTATTTTTATTTTTTTAGCAGCAGATCTTTTACCTGTGCAATTAAAGCTACTAATTTTTCCTGTTCTGTTTTACTCAAATGTTCAATGAGGTTTTTAATTTGTCGTGCGCCTCAACAAATATTTGTTGTTAATAACACAAAAAGAGAAAAATATATAAATTTTTTAAAATCATTTATGGAATGTCTTTAATCCTTGCATCTGTTAGGAAAATAAGCAAACCATGAAAAGACTAAACTCCTTCCTTTTATCGGTAATTATACTTCTGGTATTACAAATATCGATCGCCTGCGGGCAAACTCCGCAACTTACCGTAGATGGAAAAACCAATAACGGTGTAAAGCTGCAGCAGCTAAAAATTGATGTTGCAATTTACGGCAATATCAGCCGTACTACCTGGCAAATGACTTTCTACAATTCCACCTCCCGGATTTTGGAAGGCACGCTAATGTTTCCGCTTAAAGACGGTGTAAGTGTAAGCCGTTATGCATTAGATATTAACGGCAAAATGCGCGAAGCCGTTCCTGTTGACAGGGGGAAGGGTGCCGTTGTTTTCGAAGCAGTTGAACGCAGGAGGATTGATCCGGGTTTGCTGGAAAAAGTAGAAGGTAACACTTTTCGCACCCGCATCTATCCAATTAACCCGCACAGTACCCGTACGGTAATTATTGGCTATGAGGAAGAGATCCCTTTGGCAGATAACGGAAACCTTAAATTTACCTTACCCCTGAATGTAAAAGATCCGGTGGAGAAATTTTCGCTTAATGCGTCCGTAATTCAAAGCGTGGCAGCACCGGTTACTGATAGCTCAAATAGAGATAATTTGCAGTTTGATAACCATCAAAATACTTATTCCGCTTCTATTGAAAAAAATAATTATACCCCTGATCATTCTTTGTCGTTTTCGATCCCTAAACCACTTGATGCAAACGAAGTAATGATCCAGGCACAAGGCAATAAGTATTATTATTTTATCAACACTACTTTACAAGCCCAAACTATAAATAAACCTGTTCCGCACCGGATCGGTTTATTGTGGGATGCGTCATTAAGCGGTGCAAACCGGGATAGCAAAAAGGAATTTGCCCTATTGGATGCTTATTTAAAAAAGATAAATAATGCCGAAATTACTCTGGTAACCTTTAGCAACGCCATTATAAATACTAAAGCTTATACCATAAGTAATGGTAATTGGCCGGAGCTTAAAAACGACCTGGAACATATCACCTACGATGGCGCTACCGATTTTGGGAAGATCAATTTATCACAATACCCGGCGGAAGAGTTTTTATTAATGAGCGATGGGCATCAAACTTTTGGTGAAAGCTCATTGAAATTGATTAATAAGCCTGTTTATTGTATCAATTCATCAGCTTCGGCAGATTATAGTAACCTGAAACTGATCGCCCTTAAAACACATGGCGAGCTTATAGATTTAACCCGGGATGACAATGACAAGGCGTTAAAAAGTTTAACAACCCAGCCATTGCGTTTTTTAGGAATAAAGGCAGGTAGTTCAGTCGAAGAAAATTATCCTTCTTTGCCTGTTGCAGTAAGCCATGTATTCTCAATTGCAGGCATCACACGCAATCCTAACCAAACAATTATTTTACAATATGGCTATGGTGATAAGGTAACCTACGAAAAAGTGGTTACGCTCGATCTGTCAAAAAACGCAGTTGATGATGTTGATGTAGCCAAACTATGGGCACAGAAAAAGATCAGTGAACTGGACATCAATTACAACGCCAACCGGCAGGACATTGAATCGTTGGGGAAGCGGTTTGGCATTGTTACCCGTAACACTTCCCTTATTGTTTTAGAAACAGTGAACGATTATATCCAATATGGTATTGAACCTCCCGCTGAATTGCAGACGGAATATAATGCAATCATGAAACAAAGGGGGGCTAGCAACCCTCCGCCACAAAGAGAAAATGTTAGCGCTGCAGAAAATATGCAAAAAGAGCTTATGCAATGGTGGAGTATGGATAATCAACCTAAAATTGTTGAGGCAAAAAAAACGCCGGTAAATCCACCTGTGCGACCAGCTAACCCTGTACAGGAAACAGGTGCCCGCCATTCGCAATTTATCGGAAAGGTTATCAGCAGCGATGACAGGCAGCCCCTGCCCGGTGTTACCATACGAATCAAAGGCACCCAGGTAGGAACCCAAACCAATGCTAACGGAGAATTTTCCCTTAATTTAAGACATGGTAATGTATTGACAATATCTTTTATTGGTTTCCGGACGAAAGAGGTTGCGGTAACAGGTAATTCAATGGGCACCATTACTTTACAAGCTTCTGCTAATAATTTAAATGAAGTGGTGGTGGTAGGTTATACTACACAAAGAAAAACATCTGTTACAGGTTCGGTACAAACAGTAACAATGAATTCCAGCTCAAATGCCGACCAAATGGTTGTGGCTCCCGACCTGAACGCAGTGCGCGAACCCAGTATAAACAATGCCCTGGCAGGAAAAGTGGCAGGGGTACAGGTAATGTCGCAATCTGTAGCAGCTCCTGGCGTGAATAACGAAGTACGTATTCGTGGTGTCTCGGGTGCAGGAAATACTCAGCAACCGGTGTATATTATTGATGGGACGATCTCTGCTGATAAGTCTGACGTTAATCCAAATGATATAGAATCGGTAACTGTATTGCAAGGCGCAGCGGCAGCTTCAATATATGGCTCCCGTGCCGGAAATGGCGCAATTGTAATAACAACTAAAAAAGCAAAGAATACTTCTGCTGATACTGTTATTAATGATGCAGAAAAAAATGAGGCTATTAATATTACCTATAGATCTGCCGTTACAGATTATTTGAAAGCTCTCCAAAGCACAGTTAAGACTAACCGGTATCAAAAGTATTTGGAGTTAAGAAAGGCATTTAGCAGTAATCCTGTTTATTATTTTGATGTAGCTGACTATTTTATAAAAACCGGCAACAAAGAACTGGGTATTAGGATCTTAAGCAATTTAGCCGAATTAGATTTAGGCAGCTATGAGCTTTACAAAATGCTGGGTTATAAACTAAAGCAATTAGGTGATTTTGACGGAGAGGTATTTGCCTTTAAAAAAGTAACCGAACTGCGCCCTTTAGATCCGCAAAGTTACCGCGACTACGGTCTTGCCCTGGAAGACGCAGGTGAGCATCAGAAAGCGTTGGACGTACTTTATGCCGCCATGACAAAGAGCTACACTGCCGAGGCTGATAATTTGTATAACGGGATCCAGGAGATCTTTCTGCCCGAAATAAACAGGATCATTGCCTTAAATAAAGTAAAGCTTAATCTTTCGCAGATCCCTAAAACAGTTATCAAAGCCCTACCGGTAGATATCCGGATTGTAATGGACTGGAATATGAATAATACCGATATTGATCTGTGGGTAACTGGCCCTAATAATGAAAAATGTTATTACAGTCATAATCGTACAGAAATTGGCGGGCGCATTTCGCATGATATGACACAAGGTTTTGGCCCGGAGCAATTTTTATTAAAAAATGCTATAAAAGGAACCTATAAAATTGAGATCAACTATTATGGCGACAGGCAAGCTACCATTGCCGGTCCTACCACTATTATGGCTGAACTGTTTACCCATTACGGTACTCCACAGGAAAAAAAGGAAATTATTGTATTACAAATGAAAAAAGAATCGAACGGTACCGTTTATATCGGGGATCTGGATTTTAAATAACCCGGCGTCTCATAAAAAACAGGTACTTAAAAAAAGGCTGGTGTATGTTTTTACACCAGCCTTTATAGGTAGAGGATAATATCGGTTAAACTATTGATTTATCCCAAAAGCTTCCCATCCCGATGCGGTAGTGCGGGTACAGGTCATTGGCTGTGTGCCATTCTCGCTCGAAATGAATTTTCCATTGTTGCCTCTTAAGGTAACTTTTCCGTCGGTTGTTGGTACCCAGTCAAATTTTTCCCAATCGCTAAAGGAAGTACGGTTACAGGTGATGGCCTGGGTGCCATTTTCTGATGATACGTATTTACCCATGCTGCGCAGTGCAATTTTACCACCGCCGGCATCAACAACGGTAAACGTTTCCCATGCCGATGCTGTGACACGGGTACAGGTCATAGCCTGTGTGCCATTTTCACCACTTACGTATTTGCTGTTAAATCCCTTTAGGGTGATGGTTTGCCCAATAGGAGGGTTTGTAGTCCCGCCGCCACCGGCATGGGCAACTACCACCTGGTTAATGGCAGATAGCAGCGAATTTGCACCGGTAGCATCACCTGCTAATTCCCATAACATCATGCCGCCAATTCCATTGTTAAATGCCAGGTTGGTTTTGCTGGTTATTGTAGGGATGCCGTTATAGCCAATCGTTTGAAAGGTATCGGAATTAGGGCTGCCTCCCTGTGACAGGATCACGTTATAATTAACGGTTAAATAATCATACCTGTTATCGCGCCCGTAAAATGGCACACCTAAAATGGTTTTTTCAAGCGGTAAGCCGCGGCCACTCCAGTAGTTCAGGCAATCCACCGCTGATTGGTAGGTAGAATGCTGGAAGTTATTATCATCATAATCCATTATGTTAAGCCAGTCGAGCGCTGTAAACATACCGCTTGTAATATAAGTGGCCCCGGTTGAAATAACGGCGATGGTGCATAGCCTGCCGCTGTTATGCATGGCTGTAGCTAATTGCTGCATCATCAGCAAAAAATTACTGGCTTCGGTACCGGCCGATGGGAACTCCCAGTCAACATCAACGCCGTCTGCATTATACTGGTTCACAAAGCCAACCATGTTATTCACAAAGGCCGTGCGTAAACTTGCGCTGGCTACAATGGTATGAAAAGCGTCGCCGCCTCCGCCACCTCCAACGGAGATCATTACCTTAACATTGTTGTTATGAGCCGTAGTTACCAGGCTGGTGAATTTAGACAGGTTGTCCAGCGGATTTAATCCTCCGCTGGTGGTGGGAGTTAAAAATGCATAGTTAATGTGCGTTAGCTTGCTATACTGAATGGCGTTTACATCGCCTTCCCAACTGGGTAAATAGCCAACCACCTTAAATGTTGCAGCTGTTACAACAAGTGAGCTTTGCTTGTTTTTTGAAGACAGATCGGCCGAAGCAGGGGCATAATCGAGTTTGTTTTCCTTACGACAGGATGACAAGGCAAACAATGCAGCCAATACGCTGGTGAGCAGGTAAGCGTTTAATTTTGTTTTCATAAAGTAATAATTAAAGGTTAATAATCGGTTATTAGTTATTGGTTAATCTTTAGTCAATTGAAAACGCCCCGTAAATAGGTATCCTTAGCCGATGTTTAGGCTGCTGCAATAAGTAGTATAGGCGATATATTACGAAGGTAAATATATATATTATATTGTAAATATCTGATTATAAATATGTTATGTATAAAATAATACGTATTAATCACAAGAGGGACCCAGGCATAAAGCCCTGTTTCTTTAACACAGGGCTTTAATGAAAAAAAAGATTTTTTTTTGCTGATACGCTTAATTCACAGTAATGATTTGTTAATTAATAGGAAATGTGGGTTTGAGGTAGTAATGTAGGGTATGAAGAGAGCGGTTTTTTATTACAAATAAGATTTGAGTCGGGTTAAATAGCGTAGTTTATGCATTGTTAATAAATTGTAACATTTAGATCTAAATACATCTCCGCAGAATTTATATTTGAAAAATGAAATCATTAGCCTTTAAGATCCTTGTTATAGCCGTCTTTTTATCTTCAAACGTTTTTGCGCAATCACAATTGGTTAAAAATTTACGTAAAGGAAAGCACCAGGTTTTGGTGGTATATGGAACCAGCCTTACTGCCGGAGATGGCGGGCGGGCCTGGGTTGATTCTGTAGGTACCGGGCTAAATAAAAAATACGGTGGAAACTTAACAGTGCTTAATACCGCCAAAAGTGCCATGTGGTCTGGCTGGGGCGTTCAAAACCTTGAGGACAGTGTGATCAGCAAAAAGCCTGACGCGGTAATGATTGAATTTGGGATTAATGATGCTTTCCTTAATTATAAAACATCGCCTGCGTTAGCCCGGCTTAATTTGATTTATATGATCGACAGGATTAAATTATATAATCCGGCATGCGAGGTAATATTGCAGGTGATGGATATCCCCATTAATGTACATGCGGAGGCAAGACCAAATCTTACGGCTTATTACGAAATGTACAGACAGGTGGCAGTTGACCGGAGGCTGCTGTTAATTGATCACTATCCGCATTGGCAAAGGATCCTTGACCAGGGCAAAGATCTCTACCTTAAATACGTGCCGGATGGGATTCATCCCAGCCCTGAAAGTGCAAAAAGTATTATTGCGCCTTACGTATTAAAGCGCCTGGAAGAGGGCGATTGAGATCAGCTTAAAACCACCCCGTTTTTTAATGCCACCTCATATTTTTCTTTATCAAAAATATAAAGATGCGGCGAGCGGTGCGGCCCTATGTTCCGCTTTTCATCCAGCTTTTTCAAAAGCCCAAGTGCCATCAGCTTTTTAGGGAAATTACTAACATCCAGCTTTTTGCCCAACAGTGTTTCGTAAAGCGCATGGATCTCTGTAAGTGTAAATTTTTCGGGCAGCATATTGTAGCCAATAGGGTAGTGGTATAGCTGCACCCGCATGGTATGCAGTGCTTCCTTAACCATTTCATCATGGTCAAATTCCAGCTTAGGCAGCTCATTTATATCAAACCATGCGCACTTTGTAGTCATTAGGTCTGTTTGCAAAACGGTTTTTGAAAAATCTGTTATCGCATAAAAACCTATTGATATGGTTTGATCAATCAGCCAGCTGTCTTTTGTGATCCTTAGGCCGGTTGCCTTAAACCATACTTCTTCATCAAACTCTGCGAGCCTGGCACGATCCGGATCGCCAAATGTTTTAAATTGCTGTAAAAATAAATTATCAATACCGGTTCGTTCTTTAACATTCCGGTTAGCTGCTTCTACCAGTTTTTCAGTACGTTTAATGTAACCGCCAGGCAGGCACCAGCCGTTAATAGCTTTATGTTTTATGAGCAGCAGTTTTAATTGTTGTTCGTGGTATCCAAAAATTGCACAGTCTAATGACACATGGGGTACATAGTGCAGATGCCCGTTATGTACAAAATCTTCAAACTCTGCCTGCGTTTTCATGCCATAAAAGTAGCATTCCTAAGCTTAATTTTTAATGAAAATAATTATTTAGTAAAAATCACTAAATAATTAAATATTCTTTTTACCTTCATTTCGTAAAATTCACTAAATAGAATTACCAATTAAACCGTTACGATGAAAATTAACCGAAGACACTTTGTAAAACAAGCCGCGGTGGGCGCGGCAGGTTTAGGTTTAGCCGCCGCTTTACCCGGATCTTTGTTTGCCGATACAAGCAAGGAGCTGTTTTTTAAAATAGCCATTTCCCAGTTTTCTTTTGCCAGCCAGTTTTGGACCCAAAAGCTTAACCCGCTTGATTTTGCAGCTAAAGCTAAAGAACTGGGAATTTCGGGCCTGGATTATTGTTCCATGTTTTTTGCAGACAAGGCAAAAGATCAGCAGTTTTTAAATGATCTTAAAAAAAGGGCAGCAGATGCAGGCAGCTATAACCTGCGAATTATGGTAGATGGCGAAGGGGTATTAGGCGATTTAAACGAAACTGTACGCTTAAAAGCCGTAGAAGGCCATTATAAATGGATAGATGCAGCCGCAACTTTAGGCTGCCCGATGATAAGGGTTAATGTAGAGGGCGAGGGAGCGCCTGCTGATGTTGCCAAAGCGGCGGTTGACAGCCTGGGTAAGCTAATTGAATATGGCAGTAAACAGCATGTTGATGTTATTGTAGAGAACCATGTAGGTATTTCCTGCAATGCCGCCTGGCTTGCCGGTGTAATGAAACAGGTGAACAGCAAACATTGCGGTACACTGGCTGATTTTGGTAATTTTTGTATAAACCGCACCAAACCCGAAACCAATGATATAGCAGGCTATATGAAAACCAAATGCCTGGAAGAATATGATAAATACAAAGGCATAACCGAGCTGATGCCTTTTGCAAAGGGCGTTCATGCTAAATCACACGTTTTTACTGCAGCCGGCGATGATGCGGAAACAGATTTTTATAAAATGTTTAAGATCATCAAAGATTCGGGCTTTAATGGCTGGGTAAGTATTGAATACGAAGGCGGCTTGTTAAAAATGTATAGCCAGGATGCCAAATACCTGGATGATTATGCAGGCGTTACCGCAACAAAAAATCTTGTTGAAAAAGCCGGTAGAATGGCCTGATCTTACCTAAATCATTAATAAAATGCAGATAAAAAAACTATCAACCGTATATGATGTGGTCATTATCGGTTCGGGCGCCGGTGGAGGGATGTCTGGCTACGTGCTGGCAAACGCCGGGATAAAGGTGTTAATGCTGGAAGCCGGGCCATTCTTCGATCCCGCAAAAGATTCGCAGCAATTGAAATGGCCTTATGAGTCACCGCGGAGAGGTGGCAACGCTACCCGCCCGATGGGCGATTTTGATGCCTCTTATGGTGGCTGGCAAATAGAAGGCGAGCCTTATACACAAAAGGATGGATCGGAATTTCAATGGTTCCGCGCTAAAATGCTGGGCGGGCGTACAAATCACTGGGGGCGCATCTCATTACGCATGGGGCCAAAAGATTTTAAATGTAAAACCAACTATGATGTTGGTGATGATTGGCCAATAACCTATGACGAGATCAAGCCTTATTATGACAAGGTAGACCGCCTGATTGGTGTTTATGGATCAATGGAAGGCATGGAAAATGACCCCGATGGCATCTTTCTTCCCGCCCCGAAACCAAGGCTTGGTGAATTGTTTGTAAAAAAGGCAGCTACCGGCTTGGGAATTAAAGTAATAGCTGGTCGTGGTTCAGTGCTTACTACACCTTTGCCGGGTAATAAAGATAGGGGAGCCTGTTTCTTTTGCGCGCAATGTAACCGCAGCTGTAAGATCTATGGCGATTTTTCAGCTTCATCATGCCTGGTGATCCCGGCTCTGAAAACCGGGAATCTTACGGTGTTAACAAATTCAGTTGTTCGTGAAATAATCACAAATAATGAGGGAGTAGCTACTGGAGTGTCCTATATTAATAAGGACGATATGCTGGAGTACCAGGTAAATGCCAAAACGGTAATACTGGCAGCCAGCACTTGCGAGTCGGCAAGGATTCTGCTCAATTCAAAATCGGCACAGCATCCCAACGGATTGGCTAACAGCAGTAATGTGGTTGGTAAATACCTGCACGATTCAACACAGGGAGCAGGGGTAGCTATTTTACCACAGCTATTAGACAGGGAAAGATTTAATGAAGATGGTGTGGGCAGTCTGCATCTTTATGCACCCTGGTGGCTGGATAACAAGAAGCTGGATTTCCCGAGAGGGTATCACCTTGAGATATTTGGCGGCATGATGATGCCCGGTTATGGTGGCTATTTTGGTTTTGAAGGGACAACAGTACCTTATTTAAATGGGTATTTACCAGGGCCAGATGGCAAAATGAAACCCGGTGGTGGCTATGGCGCCGCGCTTAAAAATGATTACCGCCGCTTTTATGGTACAATGGCCGGCTTTGGCTGTCACGGTACTGCCACTGCAAGGGAAGATAACTATTGCGAAATAGATCCGACTGTGGTAGATAAATACGGGATCCCGGTTTTGCGGTTCAGGTACAAATGGAATACCGACGAGATAAACCAGGCAAAACATATGCAGCAAACAGCGCAGGCTATTATAAAAGAGATGGGCGGCATCCCATTGATCCAGCCGGCGGGCCCGGAAACAAACTATGGGCTGGATAAGCCAGGTAAAGGCATCCATGAAGTTGGTACGGTACGGATGGGTGATGATCCTAAAAGATCGGCCTTAAATAAATGGGGGCAAACGCATGATTGTAAAAACCTGTTTGTAACAGATGGTTCTGTTTTTACCCAACAGTCTGAAAAAAACCCAACGTGGACAATCCTCGCCCTTGCAATGCGGACGGCGGAATATATTATTGATCAACGCAAAAAACAGAACGTTTAATTCAATTCGTAATAATCATGAACAGAAGAGATAGTTTAAAAGCAATAGGCATCGGTACACTTTCAGCAGGCACACTTTTAGCCGCCTGCAAAACACCGGGTGAAAGTAAAGGTGATATAAAGATAGACAAAACCGGTCGGCAGGATTTTGAGGTAACCCGGGATGAAGCATTACTAAAGGAAACATTTTTTAATCAGCATGAATTGGCAACAATTACCATTTTGGCCGATCTTATTATACCAAAAGATGCAAAAAGCGGCAGTGCTTCTGACGCAAAGGTTACCGACTTTATTGAGTTTCTGGTAAAGGATGAACCCGAACACCAATTACCAATGCGCGGCGGCCTTCGCTGGCTTGATGTGCAGTGCCTTAACAGGTATAGCAATGCGTTTACAGATTGTACCTTAAAACAACAAACAGCTTTGCTCGACGAGATTGCTTACCCCATGATGGCAAAACCGGCAATGCAGCAGGGAGTTGCTTTCTTTAACAAAATGCGGGAGCTAACGGCCATCGGGTTCTTTACCAGTAAAATGGGGATTCAGGACCTGGGCTACCAGGGAAACGCACCCGGTAAATGGGAAGGCGTACCACAGCATGTGTTAAAAAAATACGGACTGGAAAATGTATAATGAGTTATTCAGCATGTTAGGCGGTTTAAAATATTTAATTAATCCCGTATATTTACTTTTGTAGATAATAAGGATTTTATTTCGCTTAACATGCTGTTTCAAACAATAATGCCGCCACCCGCGCTGCAATCTGTTGTCAGGTATTTTTGGACGTTAGAAGGCAGTTCAGAAAATGAACAACAAAAAACGTTCAGAACCATGGCAGATGGCTGCCCCGGGATTATTTATCAGCATGCGGATAATGGAACATTCTACCAGCAGGAGAAGCAGCTTCCTGAACTCTTTTTATTCGGACAAACTACAAGATATGCTGAGATCAGCCTGTCAGGTACGTTTAATACAGTAGGCGTATATTTTCAGCCCAATGCACTGCAATGTGTATTCAATGAAAATGCTGAGGAACTTACCGACTCGTGCCTTGATATAAATTTGCTTTCTAACAAACATGGCTTTAATTTATCCAATCAACTTGCTGAAGTGGCATCAACAGAAAAAAAGGTTGAAATTTTAGCTGCTTACCTGTCATCGCAACTAAACGGGAATAACCGGAAAGAAAATTTAGCGATGGAGTATGCGCTGAATCAAATTATACAAACAAAAGGGAATGCAGATTTAAGGCAATTGCAAAACTACCTGCAATTATCAGAAAGAAGTTTCCTGCGTAATTTTAAACAATATACTGGCATCGCACCTAAATTATTTTCAAGGATCTGCAGGTTCCAGTCATCATTAAAACAATTGCGTAAAATAGATTATAACAAGCTCTCGGATATTGCCTATGAGCAGGATTATGCCGACCAATCGCACTTTATCCGCTCGTTTAAAGAATTTGCAGGTTTATCTCCCAATCAATATCAAAAACAAACAAACGAAGTAGTAGAAAACTTTTCTGAAGTTTTGAAATAATCGCTGCCTGGCGGTTTTGTTCTATTTTCAAATTTTATATCGTCGCATTTTTGTCTGAAAAGGTAAACGCGATGAAATCAATTATTTTAAAAATCCCGCACACATCAGCAAAGTTGCTTGTCTTCTTTATTTTAATAACATGGATAGGATTCCAGCTGTCAGCTATGGCTCAAAAGCCGCCGGTTGAAATGAATGGTAAAATATTATTCGAAAAAAACTGTACCGGCTGCCATGGTTATGATGGCACAAAAGGTGCATACGGCGCCAAAAATTTGCGTAAAAGCAAGCTGGATAACGATGCTTTGATAAAGGCCATTGCTAATGGCAACTGGATAATGCCAAAATGGAAGAAAAGGCTAAGTCCTGAGCAAATACAAGCCATAGCCAACTACATAAAAACATTTAGAGATTAACCACACTTATTATGAAAAGTAAAAATATGACAAATATAATTTTGATTATAACTGCAACAGCTACAGGCCTTATTGCAGGCTTGTTTTATGCCTACACATGTTCAGTAAATATTGGCTTGGGCCGGTTGCCTGATAAGGAATATCTTGCCGCAATGCAAGCTATCAATAGCGCAATACTTAACCCTTTATTCTTTGTGAGTTTTTTAGGAACATTACTATTGCTTCCCTTAAGCGCATATTTAAACTTTGAGCAACCGCTTTCAACCAGGTTTTTACTTTTACTTGCAGCTGCTATAATATATGCAATTGGTGTATTTGGCGTAACTATATTGGGTAACGTTCCTTTAAATGACGCCCTGGCAAATTTTAACCTGGAGCATGCATCCGTTAAAAGTATATATGAGCAAAGGATCCGGTTTGAACAACCCTGGCTATTGCTGCACCAGGTAAGGACAATTGCCTCGGTAGTGTGTTTAATATTGGTACTAATAAGCTGCTGTTATAGATCTATCCCAATGGTTTCTATTAATCATTAGTTTTAAGTATTAATAATTGTTCGGATATTTACCCCTTCACAGGTGTAATTAATTCTATTGGGCAAGCTACGCAGAAACAAGGATAATACTTCGGGAGATCATGCTCTTATTTTTGAAGATATCGCTATTAATGCATTAACAGAAACTATTATTGCGCAGCATAGTATTGCAGGCGTCTATACCGATCAGGTGGATAGCCGCCACGTATTTCCTGTTGAGCTGGCAATTAACCGGGGCACATTTACCAATAAATACTTAAAAGCTGCTTATCCCGATGTAACCGTTGTACAAAATCAGGATCAGCTAAATTTAATCTGCGAATGTGGCGTTGAGGGTGAAAAGCTGTGCGAACACCAGTCTGCCATATTATCTGCTATAATTAAAAGAGACGAATTTTGTGTTTTTTTTGATAAAAAACTGCGTTTTGAAAAGCTGAAACGGTTTGCTGCTGATTACGGCCTGGAGCAGGAACCAGATCTTGATAGTTTTTTTAAAATAGAATATGCTAATAGCCAACTGACTATAACCCCTCATTCATCTGCGTTAATGCCGGTGACCAGGGAAAGCATGGGTTTGCTAAAAGCCGTAATCGCGCCTGATGCCGGTCCTTTGGATACGGAGGAAAGCACCGTTTGCGTAGTGTTAAAGCAGCATAAATATTATGGATATCTTTTTGTTGAGCTTTATAAAGCTGAGTTTGGTAAAGAGGGGAAGATAAAAAATCCACTTACCGCTCTTGCCCCGCTTGATTTTATCTGGGAAACAGAAGACCCGGCACAACTGAAATTTTTTACCGGGATTCATAAATTTCAGAATCATCTTAATAAAGTGGCAAGCGATGCCGATATAACAGCTTTAAAAGCCATTATTAAAAATCCTTTGGGATATGATTTTTATTATCACGACAGTGAGGTATCAGAAAATATAGCTGCCGGTTCGGTTGTGCAGGTAAAAGTAGGTCTGCTTAGCGAAGAAGTAAAATTAGCCGTTGAGCCAAAAGAGCAGTTTTTTGAATTGTCCGGCACTTTGGGAATTGACGGTAAGGTTTATGATGTAAAGCACCTGAAAGTAAAATTCACCTATTTTATATCTGACAGCGAAGGGCTGTACCTGGTAAATAATCTGCAACAGCTTAATGTGATCAGCCTGTTAACCAAAAAACAGGATAACTTGCTGGTACATGCTTCAAAATTTGATGAGTTTAAAAAACAGCTGCTATATAAGCTGGAAGAAAAAGTCAAGGTTGATTATAAACACATCCCGATAGCAACGCCTGTTCAGCTAAAACAGCAGGGCTTTAATAACGAAGTGGAAAGAATAATTTACCTTTCAGATTTTGGCGCCCACGTGATGATTATCCCTGTAATGCGGTATGGGGAGGTAGAGATCTCTGTACGCACCAAAAAGCAGATCTACTCCGTAGATAATAAAGGCAAACAATTTTTGGTTCATCGAAATGATAAGGACGAAATTGATTTTACAGCGCTGCTGGTAAAACAGCATCCTTATTTTGAAGAACAGCTGGATAACGACCTGCATTACTTTTATCTGCATAAGAAGCGCTTTTTGGATGAAGACTGGTTTTTAAATGTGTTTGATGACTGGCATAATCAAAAAATAACAGTACTGGGCTTTAATGAGCTCGAAGGGAATAAGCTAAACCCACACAAGGTTAAAATAAATATAAAGGTATTAAGCGGGTTCAACTGGTTTAATGTTGCTGTGAACGTACAGTTCGGAAAGAAACGTGCGGCCTTGAAACAGATTTACCGGGCCGTAAAAAACAAAACAAAATATGTACAGCTTGATGACGGCACAACAGGCATTCTGCCTACTGAGTGGATTGAAAAGTTTACCAATTATTTCAACTCCGGCGAAATTGCAGATGATGAAATCCTGCAAATCTCCAAAAGTAATTTTGTAGCTATTGAACAATTGTTTGATGCTGCCATGCTGGATGAAAAAGTTAGGGATGAGATCAGCATCTATCATAAAAAACTGGATAATTTTGATTCCATTAAATCTGTTGATGTGCCTGATGGTTTTATTGGCAGCCTAAGGCATTACCAGCAGCAAGGCCTTAGCTGGCTTAATTTTCTGGATGATTTTAATTTTGGCGGTTGCCTGGCAGATGATATGGGTTTAGGGAAAACGGTGCAGATTATTGCTTTCATCCTTTCACAAAGAGTAAAAGTTAAGCATAATACCAACCTGGTGGTGGTGCCAACCTCACTGATCTATAACTGGCAGCATGAAATAGAAAGATTTGCACCATCTGTAAGGGTGTACACTATTTATGGTGCGGACCGAATAAAGAATACCGCTGACTTTGACAAATATGAAGTTGTACTTACCTCATACGGTACTTTACTTGCAGATATTGTTTTTCTGAAGGATTATGAATTCAATTACGTTTTCCTGGATGAATCACAGCAGATCAAGAACCCGGAATCTCAACGATATAAAGCTTCAAAACTGTTAAAATCCCGGAATAAGATTGTGATTACAGGCACCCCGGTAGAAAATAACACATTTGATCTTTATGGACAGTTATCATTTGCCTGTCCTGGCCTGCTTGGCAGCAAATTATATTTTAAACAAATTTATTCATCACCTATTGATTTGTTTAAAAGCAGCAAAAGGGCTATGGAACTGCAAAATAAAATCAAACCCTTTATTCTCAGGCGTACAAAGCAACAGGTAGCTCCTGATCTGCCCGAAAAAACAGAGATGGTGCTTTATTGCGAAATGAAAGCCGAACAGCGGGTTATTTATGATGCTTACGAAAAAGAATTCAGGGACTATGTATCGGCAACAACCGGAGATCTTCTAAAGAAGACACCCATGAATGTTTTGAAAGGCATTACCAGGCTCCGGCAGATCTGCGATTCACCATTATTGATAAAAGGGGAGAAGATGCCAGGCAACGCTTCGTCAAAAATTGATACGCTGATTGAAGAGATTGAAGGCAAAATGCCACAGCATAAGATCCTGGTGTTTTCCCAGTTTGTATCTATGCTTGACCTTATTAGAAAAGAATTAACAGGCAGAAACATTGGGTTTAGTTACCTAACAGGCCAAACCCGCAACCGGCAGGCAGTTATTGAGGAGTTTCAAAGCAACGCTGAGGTTCGTGTTTTCCTGATCAGCTTAAAAGCAGGCGGTACCGGCCTTAATTTGACCGAAGCAGATTATGTATATCTCGTTGACCCCTGGTGGAACCCCGCTGTGGAAAACCAGGCTATTGACCGCTGTCACCGGATAGGGCAGGATAAAAATATTGTTGCTGTAAGGCTCATTTGCCCGGGCACTGTTGAAGAAAAGATCCGGTTAATGCAGGAATCAAAAAGCGATCTGGCTAATGACCTCGTAAAAACAGATACATCTTTTTTAAATTCTCTTTCAAAAACCGACTTGTTAAATTTATTGGGTTAAAACTAAAGCCCTTACATTTTTTTTTAAAATAAATAAAACACTTTGTATTTGTATCTGTTGAATTGTCTCTTTCAAAGAAGAGAATAAGAACAGTCAATTGAAAAGTCATTTAAACGAAGAAATTGTCTTTAATTAAATTTATTTACATAAAAAAATAAAATAATAATATGAATATAATATTACCGGTCCAGCAAGTTTACATGGATTTAAAATGTAAATTCGGGATAAGAATATAATTAAGTTAAGAGTTTATAAACCCCTGCCTGCTCGAATAAAATTTTTGCGTTTCCTTAAAAATATATACTTTTAACCCCGAATGTTATTCTAAAAGAATAGCAACTATCCATGTAAACACTAAGTATGAAAAGAAATCTTTCCCTGAAAATTTTTTTATTTCTGGCATATATTATAACAATAACATCATGTGTTAATCAGAAACAAATAGCGTATTTTCAAAAAGGCGTTAATCAGCCTGATACCATTGCAGTTGCCAAAGCCTATGTTCCAAAAATACAACCTGGAGATATATTAGACATAAAGATTGGGTCATTAAACCCTGTTGCGAGTAGTTTTTTTAACCCTTACTCAACGGTGCCGGTTACTTCTGATAATGCATCAGGATCAGGTAATTCAATTGGTGCGTTGAGTTCAGGAGCGGGGAGCGTTCAACCTGTGGCTCCAGGTTTTCTTGTTGATTCAGCGGGAACTATAGAATTGCCTCTTATCGGTTTGCTAAAAGTTGCAGGCCTTAATACATCTGAAGCAAGAGATCTCATAAAAGATCGTTTAGCTAACAAGTATTTAAAAGAGCCAACAGTAAATGTCCGTTTTCTGAATTATAAAATTTCAGTAATGGGTGAGGTTGCCCGTCCATCAGTATATACAGTCCCAAATGAAAGAATAACTTTGCCGGAAGCTTTAAGTATGGCTGGAGATATGACCATATTTGGTAAAAGAGAAAATGTTTTGGTTATTCGTGATGAAAATGGGAAGAAAGAATTTGGCAGAGTCAATTTAACTTCACGGGAGGTTTACACCTCCCCGTATTATTACCTGCATGCCAATGATATTGTGTATGTAGAACCAGGTAAAGGTCGAGTGGCCCAAACAGATAAAGTATACCAAATATTACCAGTTGCTTTAAGCGCACTATCGCTTATTTCTATAATTATTATTTACAGTAGCAAATAAAAACCTTCCAAATCAATTATTATTTTGACAAATGAGCAATAGTAACGATATAAACGGATTTATAGAGATAGAGGAAAGCGGACCTGATTTTCGCGAAGCCCTTTTTAAATATTTGAGATTTTGGAAATGGTTTGTTTTCTCTATCATTTTTTTCCTGGCTTTAGGTTTTATATACTTAAAGCTTACAACTCCTCAATATAAAGTAGAAACAGACCTGTTAATAAAAGATAATAAAGGCGCTATGGGAGGCGCGAATGATCTCCTGCAGGATCTTGACTTGTTCTCTTCAGATAAAATAATTGATAATGAAATTCAAATATTAAAATCGAAAAATATTGTTGAAAAGGTAGTTAAATCACTCAAAATTGAGACATCTTATTATACAACAAATGGAGTTAGGAAAAGAGAGCTATATGGCACGCTACCTTTTAATGTAGAATTGATTAAACCATCAATTGACATTGATTATAGTAATAAAATTTCTGTTCGCCTATTAAATGGGAGTGAAGCCGAGGTTAATAATAAAAAAGTATTGATAAATCACCCTGTTCAGACAGACGAAGGGTTGATTTTAATTACCACAAATACTTCTTATAAAGGCTCATTTAATCAATTGTTTGATATTAAATTTAACCCCTTAGCGGGTTTAGTTGAACAATATATAAAAAATTTAAAGATTGATCCTGTTAGTAAGCAGGCTACAGTTTTAACTATTACTATTGAAGATGCTATACCACAAAGGGGAGAAGACTTTTTAAATGGAATAGTAAAAGAATATAATAATGCGGCGTTGGAAGATAAAAATAAAGTTACTTCTAATACCTTACTTTTCATCACAGATCGTTTAAAGGTTATTGCAGAAGGCTTAGGTGCTGTTGAAGGAAATGTAGAACAATATAAATCCCGTAACGGTATCGCAAATATTGGGGCACAATCCCAGATTTTATTACAGGGAGTAGGAGACAATGATAGCCAATTAAATAAAATTCTCATACAACTAAGTGTGCTGAAAAGCTTGGAGGATTATTTATATAATAATAATACTGATCAATCATCCGCATTACCATCCATGTTGGGAATAGATGATCCAACATTATTGGGTTTAGTGAATCAATTAGGAGAAATTCAGTTAAGAAGATCATCCATGCTTCAAACTGTTCCTGAAACGAACCCCATAGTCACTTCAATGACAGATCAGATTACCTCTTTGAAACGGGCTATAAGTACATCTGTTCAGAATTTAAAGAAAGGACTTCAAGTTACCAAACAGCAATTACAATCAAAAAACAATCAATTTGAAGGTATTATTAAACGTGTTCCTTCACAGGAACGGGGCTTACTTGACGTAATGAGACAGCAACATCTACAGGACACTTTATTTATGTATTTGTTGAGAAAACGTGAAGAGACCGAAATGAAATTAGCTTCGGGAGTTGCAGACAGCAGAACTATTGATAAAGCCTGGAGTAGTTCTGCACCGGTAAAGCCAGTAAAGCCAATAATATATCTTGCATTTTTTGTGATAGGAATTATTATACCTATTTGTGTAATTTATTTACAGGAACTTTTGAATTTTAAGATATCAAGGAGACAGGATATTGAAAAATTTACAAATGTACCTTTAATTGCTGAAATATCCCATTCAGACAATGCAGGTTCTTTATTAGTTGTAGAAAAACCACGATCGATGGTTGCAGAACAGATTAGAGCCTTAAGAACCAATTTGCAATTTATTGTTCCCAACCCTGAACAAAAAATTATACTTTTTACCTCTGGTATTAGCGGAGAAGGTAAATCTTTTGTTTCGCTTAATCTCGGCGCTAGTTTAGCTATGTCTGATAAAAAAGTTGTCATTCTGGAGCTGGATCTTAGAAAACCCAAATTACATGTAAGCTTAGGGGTGGATAATTCATTAGGCTTATCCACTTATTTGATCGGTAAAGTTTCTTATGAGAAAATTTTACAAGCTATACCCCAACAAAATAATTATTTTATTATAACCAGTGGCCCTACTCCCCCTAACCCGGCAGAATTATTAGTCAATGGTCAAATAGAAAAACTTTTACACCAGCTTAAACAGGACTTTGATTATATTATATTGGATGCGCCTCCGGTAGGTTTAGTAACAGATGCTCAAATATTAGGAGGATATGCTGATGCAACTATGTTTGTAGTACGGCACAATTATACCGCTAAAAGCCAAATACCTGCAATTGATAACCTTTACCGGCAAAAGAAATTTAATAATTTGAATATTATAATGAACTCAATTGATGTACAAAGTGGGTATGGGTATGGGTATGGTTACGGATATGGTTACGGATATGGGTATGGGTCCGGAGGGTATTATCAGGAAGAGAAAAGTTATAAGTCCTCTAAGCTGAGCAGTTTATTCAAAAAGAAAAATAAAGGCAATAATAAGTTATAAATACTTAACCGTATAACGCAAAATACTTATGACGTTTGAACAATCCAAAGAAATAAATTCAGAACATTTAAATAAAATAAAAATAGCAGTTATAGGCTTAGGTTATGTTGGTTTGCCACTTGCAGTTGAATTTGCAAAGAAATATGATGTTGTAGGTTTTGATGTTAACAAACAAAGAATACTTGAATTAAACTACGCTTATGACCGTACTTGTGAGGTTGATGATGTTGTTTTAAAAAAAGTAATTAAAACAGATGATAGCAAGAATATTGGATTATTTTGCACTAATAAGATAGACAGGATTAATGATTGCATTGTATACGTGATAACCGTTCCAACCCCTGTTGATAAAAATAATCGCCCTGATTTGACACCTTTATATAAAGCGAGTGAAACAGTTGGAAAAGTTTTAAAAAGAGGAGATATAGTTGTATACGAATCAACGGTTTACCCTGGAGTTACGGAAGATGAATGTGTACCCGTTTTAGAGAAAACATCTGGACTGAAATTCAATATTGACTTTTTTGCAGGTTATTCACCTGAACGAATTAACCCGGGCGATAAGGAACATACTGTTTCTAAGATATTAAAAATCACTTCTGGATCTACGCCAGAAGCCGCTGATTTAATTGATAAGCTGTATAATTCTATTATAACTGCAGGTACTTTCAAAGCAGCCTCTATCAAAGTAGCTGAGGCTGCAAAAGTTATTGAAAATGCTCAGCGCGATATTAA
>JAQBOS010000213.1 GCA_028287925.1 Mucilaginibacter sp.
CTCTTTTAAAGAGGCTTTAAGCAACACTTATTACCCAGCAATTAATGAGCTGGTGAGCCTCCTTAAAAAATATGCGGCGGATTGGGACAAAGTATCAATGCTGGCTCATACTCATGGGCAGCCGGCATCGCCAAGCCGCTTGGGCAAAGAAATAATGGTTTTTGTTGAACGGTTAGAAAACCAGCTTAATCTTTTAAAACCGATCCCATATTCTGCCAAATTTGGCGGTGCTACAGGTAACTATAATGCGCATTTTATCGGCTATGCTGAAATTGACTGGAAAGCATTCGGGAATCACTTTGTGAATGATATTTTAGGATTGAGCCGCTCACAATTTACTACCCAAATAGAGCATTATGATAATTTTGCTGCACAGTGCGATGCTTTGAAAAGGATAAATAACATCCTGATAGATCTTGACCGGGATATGTGGGCCTACATCTCGATGAACTACTTTAAGCAAAAAATTAAAGAAGGCGAAATTGGTTCGTCGGCAATGCCGCATAAGGTTAATCCTATTGATTTTGAAAACTCCGAAGGCAACCTGGGTATTGCAAACGCTTTGTTTGAGCATTTTGCAGCCAAATTACCTATCTCAAGGCTACAGCGCGATCTTACCGATTCAACAGTACTCCGCAATATTGGCGTACCGGTTGGCCACACGCTGATCGCAATTAAATCAACTATAAAAGGCTTAAATAAGCTACTGCTTAATAACGATGCCATTAATGCCGACCTGGAAGCTAACTGGGCTGTAGTTGCAGAAGCTATCCAAACCATATTACGCCGCGAGGCATATCCAAACCCATACGAGGCGTTAAAAGAATTAACCCGTACCAACACAAAAGTTAATGCTCAAACCATTGCTACTTTTGTTGATGGCTTACTGGTAAGCGATATTATAAAAGAAGAGCTAAAGAAGATAACACCTGGTAATTATACGGGAATTTAAGCTTAAAGCCAAAAGATGAAAGCATAAAGCTTTTTTCGCTTTAGTCTTTTTGCTTTCGGCTTTTCGCTCAATAAGTCACAATCCGGTCATAACAATAAAATAAGCATCTATAAATCAAAAAGCTGCTTAAATTTGTTTACTTAAGACTAATTAAAAATAAGATGAATATCAACGTGTATACAGAATCAACTCCCAACCCGGCAACTACCAAGTTCATTGTGAACAAGTTGCTAATAAATGGCAGCGTTGACTTTGCCACCAGGGAAAGTGCTGAAAAGTCACCTTTCGCAAAAGAGCTTTTTAAATTCTCGTTTGTAAACGGCGTTTTCTTTGCCAGCAATTTTGTTACTGTTACCAAATTTGAGGATGACAACTGGGAAGATATTTTACCGATATTAAAAGAGTTTGTAAAAGGTGCTGTCGAAGCTGAGCTTAAAGTTCAAGATGAAGAACAGGCTGAAGCAGGTGATTTTGAGGGATCAGAAACCGAAGTTAAGATCCAGCAGATCTTGCACGACTATGTACGCCCGGCTGTTGAGCAGGATGGCGGTGCAATAACCTATAAATCGTTTGACGAAGGTGTGGTAACCGTTGAACTGCGCGGATCATGCAGTGGTTGCCCTTCATCTACTGTAACACTTAAGGCTGGTATTGAAAACCTGCTGAAACGCATGGTGCCTGAAGTTACTGAAGTAGTTTCTGAAGCATTATAAGATCGAACACGAATTGCATTAATTTATTCGAATTTCACGAATTACTTATCTCTTTGATTTAATTCGTGAAATTCGATCTAATTCGAGAAAATTAGTGCCTATTTAAAGTGTTTATCTATCGCCGCCAACATTTCCCCTGTTATTTTTCCGTTAGTAGCCAATAGCTCGCGGGATTTCAATACCTCTCCGCCTCCTTTAAAGTTTACTACCTCTCCACCTGCTTGTCGTACTATCAAAACCCCTGCAGCAACATCCCATGGGTTTAAATTATATTCATAAAAAGCATCAAACCTTCCACAGGCTGTATAAGCAAGGTCGACCGCAGCTGAGCCTAGACGCCTTAGTCCATGGCAACTTCTCATCAGTTCTGTGAATAAGTTGATGTAGGCAGCCTGCTTTGTAAAATCATAGTACGGAAAACCAGTGGCTAATAAGCTTTTATCAATAGTCGGGCTATCGCTTGTTTTAATTATGTTCCCATTAAGATAAGCAGGCGAGCCCTTCCAGGCATAAAAGCACTCATCCTGGTTAACTTCATATACTACTCCTAGTACCAGATCGTCATATTCCTGCAGAGCAATACTCACAGAATAAACTGGTAAACCGTGGATAAAATTGGTAGTACCATCAAGCGGATCAATTATCCAGTTATAGCGCTCTCCAACTTTATTAATAGTCTTTTCCTCTGTTATAAAACCGGCTTCGGGTAAAACCTTTTGCAAAGCAGCTACAATTTTTTCTTCTGCTGTTTTATCAACATACGATACCAGGTCATTAAGCCCTTTGATCTCTATTTTATCCGGACTAAAGGTTTTCCTTTGTTCCCTGATGAAACCGCCAACTTCTTTAGAAATTTCTATTACATTATTTACTATCTGATCAAGTTCCATATAAACACGAATGAGTAGACACGAATGTCACTAATTAATACGAATTACACGAATTGAGTAATGCGGATAAACCGAAATAATACAAATTGCAACAAATTAGATTTGTGAAATTCGAATAAATTAGTGGCAATTAGTGTTACTTCAGTCTGTACTTTGGTGTCGTAACGATAGGCTGAAAGAAAAAAACTTATGAATAAAATAGCTGGCAAAAAACAGGCTTAATGCTGCGAGCGGACGGGCTACCGGCGGATACATTTGCAGATCCTGTATAAAGAGTTTCAAAATTACAAGATTTGCAAAAAAGCCCACTACAGCTACCAATACAAACCTGAAAAATTGTTTATAGGGTGATGATTTTGATTGCGAGAAAACAAAATACCTGGTTATTATAAAGTTAACAACCACTCCCATGAAGAAAGATAAAGCCAGCGAAAGTGTGGAATTACGAACAGTTAGCGTAAATATGTTATAAGTTTTTTGAACCAGGAAATTATGGTAAAACAAATAGAATGCTGATATATCAACCAAAAAACCTAATCCGGCAGAAAACACAAACCTTATTATATGATTATCTAACAGCTTGTTACCCAGGTTTATTTCAGCCATGTTTTGGAAGGGTCTTTTTTTTGTTTAAGCCGGTAAAAATTAAAGCGGCTCCGCCTATTACCATTAAAAGAGAGATCATTTCAGCTTGAGTAAAGCTTATTCCTGCAACATGATATTTAGTATTTACGCGGATCAGCTCTATAAAAAAGCGCTCGACGCCATTTAATATCATATAGATCCCAAACATTACTCCAGGGATCTTGATCCTGTCGCGGATGCTCCATAAGAACAGGAACAACAAAATACAAATTACAGATTCATAAAACGATGTAGGGTATACCGGCGCAGGCAATTCATGGTTAAATTTACCTATATAGCCAGGTATAATGTTGCCTTCATTATTTACGTTATGCGGAAATTTAAAACCCCACATCCAATCAGGCATCCAGCTTAACCAATGTGGTTTGGCATTTAAATTATAAATACCCCAATCACCATCACCCGACATCTGGCAGCCAATGCGGCCTATTCCGTAAGCCAGCATCATACCTGGCCCGCCAATATCAAGCATATCAAGTGGCTTGATACCGTGTTTGCGGGCAATATATAATACAGCAGCGCCACCGCATATTAAACCGCCGTAAAAGGTAAGGCCGCTAAATCCAACCAGCATCCCAACCGGGTCTTTCATAAATTCGCCCCAGTTTTCAAGTGCATTGAATAATTTAGCGCCTGCAAAACCGCAAATAGCAGCCCAAAGCAGTATGCTACCCATTAATTCGCTTGGATGTACTGTAACCTGTTGTGTTTTAGGCTGCGGAAGCAATTGCTTTTTATTTTCGTAATAGGCCCAATACGCAAAGCCTGCTGCACCTATTATCCCGCCTAACCAATTACCCTTTAATGATAAAATAAAATCCTGCGGATCATCTAGTAATGCGTGATAATGCAGAATGGAATCCAATATTTTATACCCCAATACAAACCCAAAAATTCCATTTCCAAGCAATTCTGAAAATGATGCCGGGGCGCCGATTGTAACAGTTTTTTCAAACGAATGTATATATCCTAATTTCTCTTTGCGTTTAAACTCCTGTACAAAAGCCCAATACCCTCCCATAAATGCAATAGCTACAAAAAAGCCAAAAGTTTGTATAGGAAGTGGAATGTCGAGCCCGGTAAGGTATTGAATAAGGAAGGATATAGTTGGAAACATCGTTAGTAATTTGAGGCCAAGATAGCGTTAATGAGCTAATATTTCTTCGCTTTCGGTAATTTCAACATCACCGTCAGATGATATTTTTGTTAAGTGTACTGATTTTAATTCATTTACAAGCAAAGGATCATATGCTGTTTTCACTTTAACATAGTTACGGGTAAAACCGTGCATAAATCTATCCTTAGTATCACCCTCAAATAGTACCTCTTCTTTTTTATTCAGCTGGCTTTCATAAAATGCCCTGCGTTTTTTATCTGATAATATGTGGAGCATTTTACTCCGTTCAGCGCGTGTTGAACCGGGTACTACGCCGCCCATCTCACTTGCAAGGGTGTTTTCCCGTTCCGAATAAGTAAATACATGCAGGTAAGAAACGTTTAGCTCATTTAAAAAATTGTAGGTAACAATAAAATCTTCTCTCGTTTCGCCGGGAAAGCCTACAATTACATCCACACCTATGCAGCAATGAGGCATCAGCTGTTTAATTTTAGCTACCCTGCTTACATACTGATCACGCTTATACCTGCGGCGCATCAATCCAAGGATCTTATCAGAGCCGGATTGCAATGGAATATGAAAATGCGGTACAAAACGTTTCGACTGTGCTACGAACTCAATAATTTCATCACTCAACAAATTAGGCTCAATAGACGAGATCCTAAACCTATTAATGCCTTCTACATCATCCAGCGCTTTAACCAGGTCAAAAAACTTATCCTGTCGCTGACCACCTCTTATGCCAAAATCACCAAGGTTTACCCCAGTTAATACGATCTCTTTTACACCAGATGCAGCAATTTCATTAGCCTGTTCAATAACATGTTCAATGGTATCGCTCCGGCTGCTGCCGCGGGCTAATGGAATGGTGCAAAAAGTACATGAATAATCGCATCCGTCCTGCACCTTCAAAAACGTGCGGGTACGGTCGCCAATTGAAAACCCCGGCACAAAATCTTTTGCCTCAGACACTGGTTGGTTATAAACCATGGCTTTAGGTTTTTTAGTCAGGTCACTAATATAATCTATGATCTGAAATTTCTCTGCAGCGCCTAAAACCATATCAACACCGGGTATTTCGGCAATCTCCTTTGGTTTTAGCTGCGCGTAACACCCAACAATGGTAACGTAGGCATTGGGCGAAATTTTAAGAGCTTCCTTAACAACCTTTTTACACTTTTTATCGGCGTTATCTGTAACCGAACAAGTGTTAATAACAAATACATCCGGCGTATCGGTAAACTCAACCGTATTAAAACCAGCCTGGTTAAACTGGCGGCCAATAGACGAAGTTTCCGAATAATTCAGCTTACAACCTAATGTATAAAATGCTACTTTTTTACTCATTATAAAGGCGCAAAGATAGGGATTTTACGTCAATTTCCTCTTTGCTGTAATTAAGCTATTTGTAGATTTTACTATCCGGGTTGATTAGATGTATACTGAACTTACGCCGGGATTAAAGGCGCCTTCGATAGCGTTATTTACTTGTTTTTTAAACTCAAAAGGCTTGATTAAATACTTAAAATCTTCCATTACTCCTGCACTTGTTATTTTGATAGTGCCAAAATTAAACATCCTGCCAATTATGCCTTGTTCAATTCGCAGTCCTTCGGATTTATTTAGTTGAAGTTCTATAA
>JAQBOS010000214.1 GCA_028287925.1 Mucilaginibacter sp.
TTTGGGGGTGGGTTTACTGGGCGTAATTCTGCAATACGTAAGCGGGAAACCTTTTGAACAAATGATTACCGAAATAATAACCAAACCCCTCGGCATGCTCAGCACGGCACAGTATTTAAACCCACTAATCTCGCCGCGCTTTGTATCCGTTTACAATTCGGACGGAAACCCAACCCTTGCCTGGGATTTTGACGTTCTGGCTCCCTGCGGCGCCTTAAGATCAACTGTAAATGATTTATTGAGATATGCTAAAGCCAACATGCACCCCGGTGCTGATTCGCTTTCAAAGGCTATTGAGCTGACCCATCATATTACTTTTACTAAAGATATAAAGATCGGCCTGGGCTGGCATGTGATCCCGGTTAACGGAATAAGCTATTATTTCCACAACGGCGGAACCTATGGCAGCAACAGCTTCTTAGCCTTTAATGCGGAAAAGAACATTGCTATTGTTGTGCTGTCAAACGCTTATGAACCAACTGATGCGGTTGCGGCAGGGATTTTGAAGAAATTGCAATAGCGTAGTTGTCTGAACCGGGATTTATAGGATTTAAGGATTGCCACGATGCCCGAACGCCGATAAGAAATCCAATCTAATCCCAAAATCTGCTTAATCCCGGTTCAGATCATTCCCGAATCTGCTGCAGCGCATAATTGATAAAGTTACCTGTAAGTCCGTAATCCTCTGTCCCTTTACGGCGGATAAAAAAGAAATCGCGGGTTATCTTCAAGCCCTCAATGGGTACTTCAACCAGGTCGCCTTCCCTTAGTTCACGAATGATGGATGGGCGGGGCATAAAGCCGAGACATTGATCTGCCAGTAGGAAGTTTTTCAGTGCTTCCGTGCCACCCAGACGAATCTTTACGGACAGATCTGCCGGTTTTATATGCAGGCCGGATAATGATTTTAGTAAAGCATTTAACGTTCCCGAACCACGCTCACGCAGGGCAAGCGGTGTTTTTACAAACTGCTTTAAGGTTAATGATTTCCCAGCCAGCGGACTCTTAGCCGAACAAACCGGGATCACCTCATCGCTCATAAAGGGTTTGTAGGATACTGTGGTCAGCTTATTGTCAACCTCAATAATGCCGATGTCCACCTCATGGTTCAGCAAGGCATTTAAAATGTATTCCGAATTCCGGTTAACCAGCTGTACATCAACATTGGCGTACTCCCGCTGAAAGCCGGATAGTATAGATGGCAAAATATATAAGGCAATGGTAGTACTCGCGCCCAGTCGTAAATGCCCGGCAGCCTGCGATAAGCTGCTCAATACCGACAGGTCATATTCTACTTTCCGTTCAATCTCGGTGGCCTGCTGCAGGTATTCGTTCAGTTTTTGGCCGGCCTCGGTGAGCGAAATACTGTTCCCCTTGCGCTCAAACAGGGGCACTTTATACTGATCTTCAAGCGCTTTTATATGCTTGCTGATAGCAGGCTGTGTTACAAACAACACTTGCGCCGCCTTCGAGAAACTCAAATTGGCAGCAACTTCCATAAAAACACGGTGAGCAAAGGAGATCATGGCTTCAAAGATAAGGAAACAGTATAAAAGAAAGGGTAGTGTCTCAGTTTGAAATTAGTGATCGATATAACGCTGGGTAATAGTGTAGGTTGATAAATATTTAGTTATTACCTTTGATCCATGGCAAAGCAAACGAAACCCCGAAAAGATATTAACCAACTGGCTAAATCAATAGTGGATCAGGCGACCGGACAAAATGAGCCCAAGCCGGTTAAAAAAACAACTAAAAAAGGCGATCATATATAGATTTACACCAATTTTATAATAAATTGTTGCTAATGTTCCTTTTTACGCTCAATAATGCATCTAAATAATGCTTAGCTTGGTTTTCGGTGAGTTCTGTTTTTTCAAATAGACTCTCTATAATCATAATTTCATGAGAACTAAGTTGATTATTTTTTTCTATAATTGGTTTATCTTGCTCTTTATCATAAAATAATGACAGTTTTTTTAATCCGCCATTTATAGCCCCTATTAGTTCGATTAATCCCCGTAAAATAACGGTTGGAATATTTAATGCTTGTTGAACTAATGGGATAATAATACAAGTCAAAAGCGGCTCTAAAATAATCCACAAAGCACAAAAAAGTGGTGATACCCCTAAAAGAAAGCATATCCCATAAACAACACTCCAATTTTCAGGTACCATATATATTAGTAATATAAAAAAAGCAGTAGCTCCAAATGAAAAAATAGACATGCGTATATTATCCTTTAAAAATATAGCTTTATATCTTTTTACAAGTCCGCCAAAGTTTATTTTGTAAATAATCTTCTTATCATTGGCAATATCTGCATACACTTGATTTAATTCTTTAGAAAGCCCACGATCATTTAAAAACCTTTCGATATAAAGAATATCTATTTTAAAGTCATCATCCTTTTTAATTACAAGCTTTTTTAATTCTGATAGCAGTATATCACTGTTCTTAGGGTAGTAAAATTGATACAGGTATTGGCTTACCCGTTCTCCAACGACATCTTTCATATTGTGTGGTAATTTGGTGACAAAAAAATAGGCGTAACTTACATCACGCCATCACCAGGCTTACCACAGCCCACTAAAGCAAATGACATAGTTACGCCATAACAGCGTACTATAATCATTCACAGCTTTAGTCTTTATTTGTGGTAATTCGGGACAGCAGCGAATTTTAAGTACAATATTTTACTGCGTTAAAAGTAAGCACACTGTTTTACTTTGTCAAGGGGTGTTTTAACCCCAATTATATAGTAAGCCCCTGTATATATTTGCGTTTTTGTATAAATCACTTTGCAAATCGCAAATATACTTGTGGTAAACCATAATTACTTGGTATAAATACTTGTATAATTAAAATAGTTGTTTACCTTTGAATATTAAATCAGTCTCCAAAATGATTAAGACAACAGATCTAACCCAAGACGAGATAGAATTTCTTCTATCTAAGTATGACAATGACATACAGGCTATTCAATCAGATATAGATGTTCTGCTTAGTAAGCAAGCGTTTTTAATGAAACGCAAGGCGGCATTAACAGGCAGTGATGATTTAGAGTACAATGCCATTATCCCGCCAATAGTAATAACTCAAAAGCCAATACAAAAGGATGTATTTGGAAATGATAATCTTAGTTCATTTAATACAGTTAGAAAGAAGATAGGCCATATATTTAATCAGTTTCCCGGTCAGTATTCAACAGGTGAGATGTACAATAAGTTAATAGAAGTGTTCCCAAGTGAAGGAGAGAAGAAAAAACCAACGTACGTACAGGGATTATCAAAAGAATTAGGTCAAACCCCAAAACTATATAAAAAGAATGAAAAAAATCTAGATGTAAACGGCAAAGGTAGATTCGCCTATGTCGGAAAATAAAAAACCCCTTTGCTCAGTCTCCAAACATTACAAAGAGGTTTTTAAGTTTCAGATTTTAAAATAATAAGTTTTTGCTCCCGTAGTTCAACGGACAGAATAGAGGACTACTAATCTACAGATTCAGGTTCGAATCCTGACGGGAGCACTTATTACTTACTCCAAAGGTAAGTAATAAAATATTACAATTACAAATATTAATGCTTACCCGCTATGAATACGCTGTCAACCGCCAAGAAAGTACAGATCATTAATTGCCTTGTTGAGGGCATGAGCTTACGCGCAACCTCGCGCATTACAGATGTAAGCATCAACACAGTTACTAAATTATTGGTTGACACTGGTAAGGCTTGCCAAAACTTTCACGATGAAAATGTGCATAGCCTAACAACCAAGCGCGTACAGTTAGACGAGATTTGGAGTTTCGTTTATGCTAAGGAAAGTCACGTAGAAGACATTGTAAACTCCGACATAGATAAAGATAAGGCCGGGGATGTTTGGACATGGGTTGGAATTGATGCAGATACTAAACTTGTAATGTCGTGGTATGTTGGCGATAGGGATGCAGTGTCAGCAAACGCAATTGTAAGCGATATAAAGAGCCGATTAACTAACCGGGTGCAACTTACCACTGATGGCCTTAAAACCTACATAGATGCTGTCAAAAACAGTTTTGGAAAGAATATAGATTTTGCCATGCTTCAAAAGATATATGAAAGTGATAATCCTAAAGGCGCTAAACGCTATGAGCAAAACAAAAGGAAAAACCAAAATGAGCGTCGTTATAGTCCAGGCGATTTTACAGGCATTGAGATAAAGACAATCTCAGGAAAGCCCAATCCTGACCATATAAGCACATCATATGTAGAGCGGCAAAACTTAACCATGCGTATGCACATGCGTCGCTTCACTCGGTTAACTAATGCATTCAGCAAAAAGATTGAAAACCATTGCTATGCGATTGCCCTACACTTTGTTTACTATAATTTCGTCAAGATACATACAACGCTGAGAGTAACACCAGTCATGCAAGCCGGATTAATTAAAAACCTTATGAGTATTGAAGATCTTGTTAACCTGCATATTACAGAAGCACCAAAGACAAGAGGTGAGTATAAGAAGCGTATTTCAAACTGAGACACTACCAAAGAAAGTTATAATGATGATTTGGATTTGTTGTATTGACTTTCATAGAGACGCAATGCTTTGCTTCTCCCACATGCAAATCATACTGGTTAGATCATGGCTGCCCTTGCGCAGTTAGACGCAATGCATTGCGTCTCTACGACCATAACCGGTTAACAAACTTCAAAACAAAGCCGGGAACTTCATTATCGAAATGACATTGAATCGCATTTGCAATGTTGAGATTTAATTCATCAAGAGTATCTGCCTGGGTAAAGATTGATTCACCAATTGCTTTGGCATTAAATCCCCCTTCAATAGCTTCCTCAACTAAAAATAAAATTTCGTTCATATTTATAATAAAAATAGGGATAATCTCCCGATCATCCCTATAATTTATATTTCAATAAACTGAGCCAAAACTTAATCTAACTCAATCAACTTATTCAACCTAATCAACTAAACTTCAACAGCCGCTCCAATCAAATGCTTCGCAGCCAAATACTCAGCTATCTGCACCGCATTGGTAGCAGCGCCTTTGCGCAAGTTGTCTGATACTATCCAGCAGTTAAGTGTTTTTTCCTGGCTTTCGTCGCGGCGGATGCGGCCAACAAAAACTTCGTCTTTGTCGTGCGCGTCAAGCGGCATTGGGTATTTTAGGTTGGCTATATCATCAACCACAACAATGCCTGGTGATTTTGCCAAGAGCTCTCTTACTTCACTCAAATCAAAATCATGCAAAAACTCAATGTTTACTGATTCTGAGTGACCGCCCATAACCGGGATGCGTACAGTAGTAGCAGTTACCTGGATACTGTCATCACCCATGATCTTTTTGGTCTCCAGGATCATTTTCATTTCCTCCTTGGTATAACCGTTTTCGGTAAATACATCAATCTGGGGAATCACGTTAAGGTCGATAGTGTAAGGATAAACCTTAGGGCCATCTATTCCTTTACGCTCGTTAAATAATTGCTCTACAGCCTTTACACCGGTACCTGTTACAGATTGATAGGTTGATACCACTACCCTTTTAATTTTATATTTATCGTGCAGCGGTTTTAAGGCCACTACCATTTGTATGGTTGAGCAATTCGGGTTTGCTATGATCTTGTCTTCGGCAGTTAAAACATCGGCATTAACTTCGGGCACTACCAGCTTTTTGGTAGGGTCCATGCGCCATGCTGATGAATTATCAATAACGGTTGTGCCGGCTGCTGCAAAAAGCGGCGCCTGGCTTAATGATGTACTGCCCCCTGCTGAAAATATAGCAACATCGGGCTTCTGCTTTATCGCATCCTCAACAGAAACTACCTTGTACTGCTTACCCTTAAAAGTGATTTCTTTACCAACACTTTTCTCGGAAGCTACCGGAATTAATTCTGAAACGGGGAAGTTGCGTTCTTCAAGAACCTGCAACATTTTAGTGCCTACCAGCCCGGTGGCACCTACTACTGCGACTTTCATTTGTTTGTTTAAATTGTTATTAATTAAAAATTAGCCAAAGATGCGATTTTTTTTTGACTTGATTGGGGAGGGGTTGTAGAAGTTGTAGTGGTTATAAGGGTTGTAGTGGTTGTAATTGAGATATTAAAAGGTTTTTAACATTTACAACCGTTATAATTATTACAACTATTTAACATTTACAACGCCTACAACTTTTATAACCTTTACAACTATTTCCACCAAATTTTTACCTTTGCCGTCTAACTGACAAATGTATGAGTGAAAAGATCCTGATCATTGGGGCAAACGGGCAAATTGGCACCGAGTTGGTAAAGGCGTTAAGAAATATCCACGGGGCCGAAGCCGTAATAGCTTCGGACATTAAAAGTCCGGCTTATGCCATCCGCAACAGCGGTCCGCATGAAATTGCCAATGTGCTCGACAGGGACAACCTTCATCATATCTTTGATAAGCACCGCCCTACCCAGGTTTATCTGCTGGCAGCCATACTATCTGCCGTAGGCGAACAAAAACCCAAAGTAGCCTGGGACCTTAACATGACGGGATTGCTATCAGTACTTGATTTTGCAGTTGAATTTAAAGTAGCCAAGGTTTTCTGGCCAAGCTCTATAGCGGTTTTCGGGCCGCATTCACCGCAGCATGATACACCGCAATATTGTGTAATGGACCCTAACACCGTTTATGGTTTCAGCAAGCTGGCCGGTGAGCGCTGGTGCGAATATTATTTTGAAAAATACGGACTGGATGTGCGGAGTATCCGTTATCCGGGACTGATCGGCTGGCGGGCAAATCCGGGTGGCGGCACTACAGATTATGCAGTGCATATATTTCACGAAGCATTAAAAACAGGCAAATATCAAAGCTTTTTATCAGCAGGCACAGCTTTGCCGATGATGTATATGGATGATGCCATAAGGGCAACCATTAACCTGATGGACGCACCGGCTGATACACTAAGCATCCGCTCGTCATACAACCTGGCTGGGATCAGCTTCACACCTGTTCAACTGGCAGAGGAAATTAAAAAACATATCCCTGATTTTGAAATAAGCTATGTGGACAGTGATCCGCGCCAGGCAATTGCCGATAGCTGGCCAAAATCCATAGATGACAGCTATGCCCAAAAAGACTGGGGCTGGCAGCTGGAATATGATTTGGCCAGGATGACGGAGGATATGCTGGTTAATTTGAAGACTATTATTTAAGGTGAAGCTAAAAGCCGAAAGGTTAAAGCTGAAAGCAAAAAACCGGACGAGGCTAAAGGTGTTTAAAAAACAAATATTATATTCGCTAACTATAACCAATATAGGCAGATGGCCATGAACTATGAACCATCAACTATGAACTAAAGAAATGGGAAGAGCATTCGAATTCCGTAAAGAAAGAAAATTTAAGCGCTGGGCCAAAATGGCGGTGCAGTTTACCCGTTTAGGGAAAGAAATTGTAATGGCTGTAAAAGCCGGTGGTGGCGATATCAACACCAACTCGCGTTTACGTACTGCGGTACAAAACTCGAAGGCAGTGAATATGCCTAAAGATCGTGTGGAGGCTGCTATAAAACGTGCCATCAGCCGCGATGAAAAGGATTATGAAGAATTAGTTTATGAAGGCTATGCGCCTTACGGTGTTGCCGTATTGGTTGAAACTGCTACGGATAATACCAACCGTACCGTTGCAAACGTGCGCAGCTATTTTACAAAATATGGTGGTGCGCTGGGTAAAACCGGCTCGCTTGATTTTATTTTCAGCCGTAAATCTGTTTTTACTTTTGAGCCCGGCGACCGTGATTTGGAAGAGCTGGAATTTGAACTGATAGATGCCGGCCTGGAAGACCTGTTTGTTGAAGCAGACGAAAATGGCAGCGATATTGCCGTGATCCACACTGCTTTTGAAGATTTTGGCAAGATGCAGAAAATGCTGGAAGAAATTGGCATTGAAGTAAAATCGGCCAAACTGGAACGCGTGCCGCAATCATTCCACGAAGTAACCGAAGAACAGGTTGTTGATATTATGAAACTGATTGACCGTTTGGAAGAGGATGACGATGTGCAGGCGGTTTACCATAATATGGCGGAGTAGGTTTTGATTTGAAGATGTGTTGATTTGAAAATTTGAAAATGTAAAAATTTTAAACCGAATTTCACTTGTTCATCTTCAAATCAACACATCATCAAATTTTCAAATTAAAAACATGCCACTATTCACCTCACGTAAGCAAGAGAAAAAAGTTAAGGTAACCTTTAGCAATGGTTTGCTGTTGGTTGAAAAGGACAATGGGAAACAGCAGGTTTTTCCGCTGGATTTTTTTCCAAAGCTGCTAAATGCTACCGATGAAGAGCGTGAAGACTGGACACAAACCGATAAGGGCATTCATTTTAATAAGCTGGATACGGATGTATCTTTTTAGCCAATTGTCATTGCGAGGTACGAAGCAATCGCATGCTATACAGAGCGGCGGTAAAGGTGCAGAACTTGCATAGTTCGCGATTGCTTCGTACCTCGCAATGACATATTTTTTAACTCTCAAATCAACAGTATGACTTTCGATGAGTTTTTTAAAAAGAAAAGAGTTGACCTGGTTGCTTTAGAAAAAGCAGAGCCGGCGCTGTTTTTTGAATTTAAGACCCATTATGAGCAAATGGGTGAGAAAAGCTTTGATCATACAAAAAAATACTGGTTCAATAAAACAAGGCGGCAATTTCCATTAGCTCCTGAAGTTAAAACGGAAAAACCGCATATAGCAAATCCGTTGGCCGAACAAACGATAACTGAAAGCTTAAGCGAAGCCTCTCCTGTTTCTTCTGCTCCTAAAACGGGATTTGTTCCCAGGTTCAGAGCTGCGGCTACCACCCCTCCTCCCGAGGATAAAAAGGAAGAATTGCCAGCAACTGAACCAACTCCTCCGTCGCCAAAAATTGGTTTTACACCCAAATTCAGGACATCTGCTCCGCCAAAACCCGTTACAGAAGATAAAAAGGACGAATTGCCTGCTGCAAGTGAGCCTGCTGCACCACCTGCTGAAAATACTGCAGCTAAACCTGTCGGTTATGTGCCAAGGTTTAAAATGAAACCAAAAGCTGAGGGTGAAGAAGCTACACCACCGGCTGATAACACGCCATCATTAGCTCCTGAAACTACCGAAGCAAAACCGGCCTACAAACCAAAATTTGTACCGCCAAAGCCGAAGGTTGAAGCAAAAGAGGATGACTCAGCTGCTGCTGAAGACATTCCACCTGCGATAGAAAGTATAGAAAAGAAACCTGCTTACAAACCACGGTTTGTACCGCCAAAGCCGAAAGAGTAGTTACCATTCTTTCTAAAAATTGTCATTGCGAGCGCAGCGTGGCAACCGCACGCCGTGTACAACCGCTAGTACTTGTTCTACTTCTACACCTTTATGCTCGCCTTGTAAAGTTCGCGATTGCTTCGTTCCTCGCAATGACAAGAGGCCTTACTTTTTATGCGAAAACAACCACGGGATCAGCAATGGCTCTCTGAAAGCATCATCCCAGCTGTTATGGTCATCGTTGGGGTAAAGGGTGTATAATGGCTCGCCGCCTGCATCTTTTATTGCCGCTACAATAGCTTCGGAATGTGCGTAGGGAACAATGCTGTCCTTTTGACCATGAAAGATCCAGAGCGGAACTTTTTTAGCATATTTTTTTACGTTATTGGTATTATCACCACCACAAATGGCAAATGCTGCGGCAAAAACTTTGGGCCTGCGGCCAATTATTTCATATGTGCCCATTCCGCCCATTGACAGTCCGCCAATGTAAACCTGGTGTTTATTTACGTATGGCTTATCTAAAAATTGATCAACTAAGCCCAATAAGCTTTTCATGGCTTTGGTAGGTGGTGCACCAACCAGGAAAACAAATTTCGTTTTATGGGTCACTGAATCCTCCTCAAATTTATTATCAGCCCACCATCCGTTTGCAGGGCATTGCGGATAAATTACAATGGCAGCATATTTTTGGCGAATGCTGTCCTTTAAAAATAGCTTGGTGCCATATAACAGTTGTGATTCATTATTATTCCCCCGTTCGCCGGCTCCATGCAGCACTATAATTAACGGGTATTTTTTTACAGGATCAAAATCCTGAGGGAATAAAATGCGGTAAGGTAAGGTATCTCCTTTCGCAATGTATGAGCCGCGATCAAAAGATGAGGTATTTTGCGCTTTTAAAAAAACCGGAGATAACAGGCAGATAAACAGCAGTACAGATAGAAATATTGCTTTTTTCATAGGTATCAAACTTTAAAACCATTAATTAATTGTAGGTCAATATGCCAAATTTAATAATAGGTTTGATAAAACTTGATTTTTAAGTCTAATGATGTCCGATAATTACGCCTTTGTTGGAATTGTCTCCATAGGTGTTCGGAAGACTGAAAAAGCGCGGGAAAGTGCGATTCCCTCCCTTGGGAGGGCGAAGGGAGGGGTTTCTGCGCCATGCTTTTGCGCTTGATTATCAGGGGGGGTATCCTAGTTCGAGCAACCCCACCCTTCCCCGCCCCGAGGCGGGAATCGCACTGGGCCACGGCTTGCACAATTTGTTCCGAACACCTGTGGAATT
>JAQBOS010000231.1 GCA_028287925.1 Mucilaginibacter sp.
ATAATAAAAAATTTATAGATAGATATGCTTGTAAGGCAATTACAATGCCAAAAGGGTTAAGATGATAATGTAACGGTTTATTGCTACCAGGAGTTGGGCAAGCCTGCGATGATTTTGTTGTATATAATAGAGGTATTATAAGATATTTATTTTTCAGATCTGCTCATCAGGCGGGCAATTAAAACATACAGTGCGCCCAACCCCCAAATTACTGGCAAAAGTATAAGCGCGTTAAGCATAACCTGTGCGTAACCTGCTTTTGCCGCATTAAGGAAAGGGTATGGGTAATCTCCGGAAATGGCCCCACGGATAAGCACATATATAAAATAAATAAGAGGGAACCATAACCAGGGCAAAACATCCCTGTATTTTAGGCCGGCCTTAGGTACAAATGCAAACCAGTATATTATAAATAATATGGGGTTAACTACGTGCAGCAGTTCATTGGCCAGTTTAAAAAGGCCCTCCATGTGCCATAGATTACGCAATACAATATTATAAATAAGCGCTACTATGGTAATATAAAGTGCAATGCTGGTTAATACCGTCCGTTTTAAGAAGAAACGCCCCAATGCCGATGTTGGCGCTATTAATATTATGGTTAAACAAACAACCATCAGCAGGTTACTTAATATGGTATAGTAGCTATATAACTGCACAAGTGTACTGCAAAGAGAGCGGCCGGCTGCCAGGTATGCGGGTATGGAAATACTGAATTGAAGAACTAGAGCAAACCAGGTAACAATTATAACTAAGGCGGTATAGGCCCACTTTATTTTTGATGCTTGTTGAAGATCAGCTGTGTTTTCCATTAATAATGTTTAGTATATTAAAATTACAGAAAAACATTATACTTATATATCATTCTAAAAGACATATTTTAACTATAACAGTTTTCACCCGCTACGGATCGGTAATTTATAAATCAATCGGGTACGTGAATGCCTGGGATGGCACCTGCAACGGAAGCGCCCTGCCGGTTGGCACTTATTATTATATACTTGATATTAAAAACGGTAAAAAACCGCTTTCAGGGTTTGTAACAATTTTGCGATAAATGGTTTTAATTCAGTGTAATCCGGATTATTTCAAGCGTTGTAATTATTAATTAAAAAAATATATTGTAAAAGATATTTTTTCAGCAACTTCTTTACATATGTACCCGTAATAGGAATGTATGAAAGGATATGTGAATATACCGGGGTCAATTTATTGTAAGTTGTGTAAGGAGTGCGGCTCCCGCCCGGTGATAGCCCGGGTGGCAGATATAGGCTATGTTGTTAAGTGTTCAAATAGTGACGATCATTACCAAACCATGCCTGGTTTAATTGATATTGAGGACTGGAACCGCCATAATACCATAACATCTGCCTCCATAGATTTTAATATGCCTCAAAGACTCGCCTGGTAATTACCACCTTTTGCTCATCGCTGATGGGTTTTGATAAATTATAATGCTACACGCTGTTTAAGTGACATTTATTTTTTATGTTTATTACCTTAAAGTAACCTAAAAATGAGCACTCCATTAAAATCATCTTTTCCAAAACTAACCCGGATCAATTTCTGGATCATGCTTTTTGCATTTGCCTTGCCGCAATTGTGTAATGCGCAAAATAAAAGCAATCCTAATCAGCCTGTTTTTAATCATGCTGCCTTGTGCGCCAAAAACCTTAAAAAGACAGCAGATTTTTACCGCAATGTTATTCAACTGCAGGAAATACACCATCCCTTTAACGATACCGTGCACGTTTGGCTAAAAATAGGCGAAGGGCTTGCCTTGCATATTATACAGGGAGAATGCCCAACAACCGTACATGATATTGGAATCCATTTATGTTTTAGCGTTCCAAATTTAGATGCTTTTATACATCACCTGGATGAGATGAACATACCTTATGGTAACTGGACAGGGCAACCTAAAAAAATACAATTGAGGGCCGACGGTGTAAAACAGATCTATCTGCAGGACCCGGACGGGTTTTGGGTCGAAATAAACGACTCTAAATAATATTACAAGTTTGACAGCAATATATTGATGAGGGTGATAAAAAAGATAAAGCGGTTTGTTGGGTTGGATGATCCTTATTTAACACTTGAAAATAAGCTCTTTAATTCGGTATGCTTGTTTTTAACCGTTACCATGATAGCGGGCATTATAAGCAATTTCCTGTTGGGTCTCTCCCTCTATTTAATATTGATCGAGTTGCTTATCTGCGGAATGTGCGCGCTGATGTTTTACAGAAGCAGATATGTAAGCTATTCTGAAAACATGGCGCTGGGCTTTGTTACCACCGGTATTATTTTATTGATACCCGGTTGGTTTCTTAATGGGGGTATAGAGGGCTCAAGCACCCAAATAGGCATTTTTATGATTGTATTGATAATGATGCTGCTTAAACGCCAGTATCATTTTTACTATATAGGTATTTTAATGGTGGTATTTTATGGCTGCTACCTGTTAGAAAAACAGTTTCCCCATTGGGTAATGCAACCCCAAAGCACCGGTCAAAAGGAAGCCGATCTTATATCATCTGCTATAAGCAACGTTTTAATGGCCGGCTTGCTGATAAGCTTCCTGAAACGGAGCCACGAAAAAGATAAGAACTCATTACTTGCAAAAAGCGAGGAGCTGCAATCATCACAAACAGCCTTATCAACAGCTAAAGACAGGGCTGAAGATGCAACCGTAGCCAAGTCGAATTTTTTGGCGAACATGAGCCACGAGATTCGCACGCCGTTAAACGGCATTATTGGCACCGCACAATTGTTGTCATTATCAGATTTGAACGACGGGCAGCGTGAGTTGCTCCAAACACTGCAGTCAAGCAGTAATTTGCTCATCAACATTATCAGCGATATTCTTGATCTTTCAAAAATTGAAGCCGATAAGCTCACGCTTCATCCAAGGCCGGTTGATATCCGCAACTGCATAAAAACGGTGCTTGAGATAAGCTACCCAGGGATATCGGTTCCGGGGAAAACCATTTCGTTAAATTATAATATTGATAAAAATCTTGCCGCATACCTTAAAATGGATGAAAGCAGGATCCAGCAGATCCTGGTGAACTTAATTGGTAACGCGATTAAATTTACTGATGAAGGGTCCGTATCGCTCAACATAACTGCCACTAACCTTACCGGCGATGTGCAGGAGGTAACTTTCAGCGTTAAGGATACAGGCATAGGCATCAGCGAAGAAGCATTATCACAACTGTTTAAACCATTTACACAGGTAAATACCACAGCTTTACGTAAGTACGGCGGCACAGGGCTGGGCTTATCCATCTGTAAAAAGCTTGTTGAAATGATGAACGGCAGGATCTGGGCTGAAAGCATGGAGAACGAAGGCTCGGTTTTTAGGTTTAGCCTTCCTTTAAAAATTGTATCGATTGATATGCCCCCTGTTGAGCCCGTTAATAAACAGGCCGCCTATCAATACCGTCCGCTTAATATTTTGCTTGCTGAGGACAACAAGATGAACCAGCTGATTGCCCGCAAAACCTTTCAGAAGATAGGGCATGAAATTGATATTGCCGACAATGGCCGCATAGCCATTGACATGTTTGAGAAAAAATACTACGATCTTATTTTTATGGATATCCAGATGCCCGAAATGGATGGATTACAGGCAGCAAGCTACCTGTTAAGCAAATACCCGGAAACTTGTCCCCCCATTATTGCTATGACGGCTTATGTACTAAGCGAGGACGAGGAAAAATGCAAGCTTGCCGGCATGCTTGATTT
>JAQBOS010000300.1 GCA_028287925.1 Mucilaginibacter sp.
TTCTTCAATATATATTTTAATCAGTTCTTCATAACCTTTGTCGGTATTCACATTCCATTTAAGGCTGGGGATAAAGCGTTGGTTCAACTCAGTAACCGGGTAGATTGTTGATTTCAGCTGATAGATAAATCCGATATTTGCATTACTGAACAGTCGCCTGTTTGCGTCTGTTATACCGTCCTTGGCGTACATTACCGTACGGAACGGAATTCTATATCGTTCACTATTGAGCAGCGAAGGCAAGAATTCTTCATTTTGAATGGCTATCGATTCGCGGAAATTGCCCGGCCCTTCCTGAAATGTATCGATCCATTTTATTTTATCACTTTTTGCGTAAGATTTACTCAAGAGCGCAACCGGGTATTCTTCTTCCTGGTCTTCCTTCCGCATATCAAATGACAAAGCTTTAGGTTCACTGGTCCGTTGTTTATTATCAGTATAAGCTATAAAGGTACTGGTTGTGCCGAAATCAATAGCGTAATCAACTTGTTTGGCACCCAAACTCCGAGTTCTCCATTTAGGGACAATCGCCCCCCTGACAGCATGATCCGCTAGTTCAGGAAAGTCCAGGATTACATAGTCGAAACAAACGTTCATTTTATCCTTGCCCCGCAAGGTATAATATGACGAGCCGTTAGGCTGATTGTGCTGGTCCAGCAACGTACGATCATCTACAGCCACTAACAAATTGGAATCGGTCGGAGCCCCTACTACATCTCCCTGGATGCCAAATGAGAGTTTGAAATCACTGTTCTGGTACTGGAAATTATCATCCTGCATAACCAGCATTACTTTAAAATAATCGTTCAGGCCTTCAACGGGCACTACCTCGCCGCCGTTTTGCCCGTGCTGAACAACTTTAATGAACGGGAAAATGGCAAGGTTGATCTTGATTTTATGGGTTTCGTTCAAATCAATGATTTTACCTTCCTCTTCGGTCGAAGGCGCTGAGCGGTACTTTTTAATAAAGGTTTGCCCGTTCTTTTGAATAGATACGTTTACCGTTTCGCCATCTATATCATTAATAGTTACGATCGAAGGGATTTCTGCTGCCTTGTAATCTTCGAAAAATACCGAGGTTAAAGGCAATAAATAATTAGCGTTTTTCTGATTGGTGACTAATTTCGCAGTATAAAAACAGTCATTATTCATCGAAAAATTGATCCTGACCAAGTTCTTCTCAAAATAGTCAGCATCAGTTTTCCTGGAAGTGGATTGCAGTAGCTGACCAAAGATATGATTGAAGTTGGCAGAAAGAGCCTCAAGTCTTAGTGGTTCGGCTGGGATGTCATTTTCATATTTAAGCAGGTAGTTACGAACGATTTGTGTGCTTCGGGCCGCCTGTAATGTCCCTTCGTAAAAGAAATCATAAATAAACTTTCTGATCTCCGGTTTTCTCTCACCAAACGATATGATCTTTGAAAAGTAATTCCGGCGGTTTAACGGATTGTATATATTGAGGCCGGCAAGTGTGTTAGGTGTCGTGAAAAATCCGGTAAAAGGTGATGATCCTGCAATGGGCTGGCCATTGTATTTCAGGATAATGATTTCATCAGAGAGCCGAAAAGCCTCCTCTCCCAAATAAATGCGCAGGGTTTCTCCCAATAGCTTATGGCCAGCCGTTCCTCCCCCAAGCTTTTTTAGTTCAGGTTCTTGATGCCAGCGGATGATAGCGAGGTCCTTTTTGTCTTTCAAATGATTGTTCCAGTTATAAATCAATTCGAAAACATCAAAACAGTCGGAAACAATCTTTTTGTAAGCGTCACCTGAATAATTCGTTTGCTCCAGTTCATCCTTATCCAGCATTTCGAAAGCTGCCTCAAACAAGTGAATTCGCGCAAGGGGCGACGGGATGGCGTTAAGTGAACGATCATTCCGGGCCGCGTATATTTTGATCTGCTTAATATCTGTACTATTGAACTGGTTTGACTTGTCCCAGCCTGTCTTATCGGTTGTTCGCTGAACTACACTTAATTTCTTATCCATTTGCCTTAAATTGAAGGTTCGCATCCACTATACTATTAACCGCTTGGTAACACATCGCCATGTAAGACCCGATGAGGCTTACTTTTTTCAATTTTCTTAAAGATTTACTATCCGCAGCCTTAGCACCCTCGAGGTGTACCTGGGATATATTAAAAGCCGGCTTAAACACCCCATCCCATTTACCTTTTTCCCTGCTGTTACCATTAATAAGACCGTAATACTCTCTGTTTTCTTCCAGCAGGTGCGGTAACCAGCCCCGTTCATTTTCTCCAAGTTCCCGCAACCATTTTTCGTAATATTTATTAAAAAAAAGGTTAAGGTTGTCAAAAAAGATTTGTTGTCGATCATACAACTGATTGAATTTCATAGTTTTATTGTAGGGTAAATGCGGCTGCGTAAGATTTGCCTTATGCATTTTATCAAACAAATAAAGGGCAGTTAGCGGCGTGCCCAACTGTGAGCGCGTACTATCTCCCATGTTGGAAAAATTCACCACCGGCACATTGTCATTTTTTAAGGTATATTCATAAACATCGCCGGTATGCGTATGGTCACCGTTGGCAAAATTAATTACCGATAGCGCGCCAAGCAATTCAACATAGTGTGCCTTATTTTCTTGTTTCTTTTCATTGTTCTCATATGGTTTGTCCTGTTTATCCGGATCAGCTATATAATACAATGCATTATACATGTTGGAAAACTCCGGACGGATATAATAGGTCAAGGCGGATTTGGTTTTGGTCATGAAATTATTGGAATCAATATCGCTGGATAAAGTTTCCTGCTTTGTATCTTCATCGACCTCTACTTTGGGCTCGGTCAGCCGATAGTACGGCAATACCGAAAGCGCACCTATTTGTGCATCCCTGATGGCGGATTTAGTGTGTGCCCGGAACAATTTAAGCAGCAGCGGAAAACCTGCGGCTCCCGTACCGCCAAAGATCGAACTGATAATAAAAATACGGTCCTGGTTGCCAAATGCATCCTCCATGGCGCGAAAGCCCGGGCCATCTTTTAACGCATTAAGCACTACGCTACCTACGTTGGGATTTCCTTTGAAACCTACGGAAAGCGGCTTACGGAAATTTTCGTCGGAATATAAAAGTGACAGCAAATCTTTTGTTGCATCATTTTTTGGAAGGCTGGCCAGATCAAGAAACTGTCCAAAAGGCTGATCATGCTTTTCATCAAATTCAAAATCATCTTTCAATCCTGAATCGGAAGACAAGGAACGGAGGGTTGTTATTTTTGTTCGGAAAAAACCGTTATCCATTTGATCCGTCCCTTTATAACTCGCCTCATTGATACCTGCGTACAGTTTCAGCAAAGTCTTACACTCATTTAACTCACCTAAGTCTTTATGAGGATCTATCAGGATAGGGACAATATCAAAATTCCCGGCCTTTAAGCCTGAGGCTAACAACATGGTTAACGATTTGATCACGCGTGAGCCGGTTCCGCCTATTCCAAAAACAAATAATCTGGGCATATGATAAAGATTTAGAATTAAAAAGGAGTGGTTTTACCCATCACCGATTTCCATTTGAAAATGAATGATAAAAAGAAAAATAATAATGCCGCATATAACAAATTCAGCAGGCCAAGCATGGCGACATGATGGCCCGTCGGGCATACCAGTTTTTTATACAGTGAAAAACCGATAATCATGGTCAGCATGCCAACCAATACTGCATTGATAGCCATGGCATATAGCCAATGGTACCAACGGTAATAATTACCAAATTTCCCATTGAAGTAGTAATAATAAATTAAGCAACTTGACAGCGTTAGCAAGATGAGTAAAGCGCCGGCAATGGTATACATATTACTAGTAAACCCTTCCCGAAACAGCCTGCCAGTGTCACCATTCTTGTCCAGATATTCCGCCCAGGTAACGGTCATTGATTGCACAGCCTTGTCATAGATTCCCTTGAACATCTTATTGCTTTTTTATTAGTGATATACTGATTTGATTGAAATAAGCACCGGCAGCTGAATTTTCGTATGCCTGGTCGAAGCCGGTCATGATATTTGCCCAGCCAAACGTCTTGGTGCGAAGTGTTTCCTTAATGGCCAGCGTGTCATGGTTGATCGCGGCAACCCAAAGGGGGCGCTTTCTTGCCAGCGACAGGGTCACTGTGGCCATGTCTTCTGGCATATCTTCCACCGAAAGCTGTACAAAAGCATCGCATTTGTCGGCAAATTTATTATCGTCAGTATTTAACTTGTCTGCCTTGTAGCCTACTTTTAAAATTTTGACCGTCCCTTTGGAGATCGTTGCGGTCAGGTTACTATCCAGATAATCAGTCGTCCGGGCGAAAGAGGGTAAACCGGTTAAGTCAATGGCCACCCAAAAACCTACTTTAGGAGTAACGTCTGTTTCAATATCCTGTAGACTGGTATAAGTGGCTGTTTTAGGGTTTTTGCTGCCTACGAAATTTTGCGTGGTCTGCGAATATGGCAACACGGAATAATACGGCAGTTGATATTTATCGCCGAATTGAATTTCTTCAAAATTCTGGTGAAACGTACGCAGTGATTTCTGTATCATTTGTTCCACTGCTACGAGATTTTCCTGCTTTCCCTGCATAATCAGGTAGTAAGGGCTTTGTGCCGCTGCGCTATTCTTCGGAAAATAAGTGGATTTTACCATGTAAATAACGGTCGCGTAGTTTTTAGCTATCGGCTGCACAACTTCCCTGATCTCGGCAATGGTCTGCGCGGTCATTTTAACATTGGTACTTACGGGCGAGTAGATACAGTCAGATATAAAAATATTGACCCTATCTGAGTCCAGATAACGTTGAATGGAGTCCAGCATTACCGGCACATAGGTATTGCCGCTCCATTTGAAATCACCTTTGGGAATTACGTTGGTGATTACGTTATTGACGTTTTCTTTTTTAAACTTTGATTCGGAATCGAATATGGTATAAAGGTTAGTGTGATAATTTCCTTGCGACCGGCTTAAAATATCAGGGATTAGCACCTGGAAATCAGTCGTCGTTTTGACGTTTGCCGGCATAAACCCTTCCATACTTCCTGAAGTTTCCAGGAAAAAGTTGATTTGTTTTACATGCGCCCTCAGCAAAGGATTATGAAGCGTATCTAATTTTGGGTAGCAAGCAGAGTCCAGTCCGGTTGCGCTGCAAACCGTTGCCTGATCTGGCGTACAACCATGACAAACAGCGAGTAATCCGTAGGCTAAAAATAAAAATAATTTAATCAGAATTGGATGAGTAATAAGCGGTGAACGATTATTTGTACCAATTGATCTGGGAATAAGCATAATTGTTTAAAATAGTTTAGGGCGGTTCAAGCACAAAGTAAAATTATATTTTAAGTAAATCAATATTATTTGCAATTAATTCCGTTTCTGTTCCCAAAAGCAATATTTTAAAAAACAAATATTACGCTAATGGCTATTAAAATAGTTGTAACGTCTGTGCAACATCATTGTCGGCGCGCTTTCAAAAACTAAACGTAGATTCAAATTATTAGGATCGGTACCTTGAAATTACTATTGTCTCGATAGTGACAGCTTTTACCTAAGGTGATCGGGATAATCCCAGGGCACATTATAATATATTGGAACTGGCGATTATGCACATAGAATTCGTCAGTGCCTCTGCCAATAACGCAACATTCCTATTCCTCTCCATTATCACACTTCGCTATGACCTACACCTAAGGGTCGAACAAATAAATGCCCATAAAAGTGGTGTGGCGGCAAAAGTGTCGGTTCGTCACTGGTTATTTCCGCGCTTGATCACCTTCACTGCGTAGCGGGCAAACCTTCTTTCGATTCCCAATTCCTGATGTGTCGTAACGATTGACTTGCATAATAAGTGATAAAGTTTAGGATAAAGTCCTTATTAGTCGCATTCTTTGAGTTTCAGCAGGTTATCGGATTTGACATCGTCTGCTACCGTCTTTACATACTTTGTGCCCTTATCGGTTGTCTTTGCTACAAGCTTTGCATTGTTACCTGCTGCATCCTTCACATATGCCTCGTGGCCATCTTTTACGTAATCATACATTTGCTCACGGGTGCTGGTTCCTGACTTTTGATTGTCTTCGTTTAACCAATTCATGCTCTGGATGGCGACATAAGGATTCTCATGATTGCCATTATCTTTTTTTATACACGTAATTTTTACTGACATAATATTTTTTATTTGGTATGTCTCAAAAGTACTTGATAGCGAAAATGAATTTTTACGGGAAACCGTAAAGGATACTTTTGTGGAAGGATGGATGGTTGAGGCGGGAATAATTTCTTTATAAAACAACAGCAAGGCCCGTTAGGTTGATCAATAATAATCTGACTGCCCTTGCTGTTGTATAGCTTACCGGGTGTGACAACTGGGTGAACAGATGGCGCAACCATCCGCAGATGAATCCGTTTTTTTGGCTTCTGTTACTGCATCCTGGCAACTGGAAAAATCACCTAACGATTTCCGATTGTGTTCAAGCGGTAAATAGTTACAGGTTTCTTTGTGCACTTCGTGATCTCCGTTACTTTGTGCGTTCTTGTTAGCGTAGTACTTCATATTTTAAGTTTTTGTTAAACAATAAAACAAAAGTATGTGTAGCGGAGAGACTTATTTTACGGGAAGCCGTAAGCGCATTGACTCAGGAGAATTATATGATCTTGAGATCTTTGCAATACGCTATCAGCTGCTCGTTTTTCTTAAACCCCAATTCGTCTTTGATTTGAGCGAGCCTTTTTTCGATACTGCTAAGGCTGGTTGGCTTCATATTTTGCTGTTTGAGATAGTCTGGGATCTTGTTTTGATTTGCGCCTCCCGCAATTTGTTCGATGATAGCAACGTCATAATTGCTAAATTTGAAAGCGTTCTTTTGTCGTATGCTAACCCGGAAGGCTTCGGGTATGAACTTTTTGCCTTTGTAAATAGCCGCTAATGCAGCTTTCAAGTCAATAGTGTCTGTTCTGCCTTTATGAACATAACCATCAATGGCCAGTTTATCGAAAAGCATATTAACGACGGTTGGGTTAGGCTCGGAAGAAAATACCAGCACCTTGATCGTCGGTTGGTGCTGCCTGACAACTTTAATAAGATCAGCTCCGTTGCTAATCGATTGCGTCCTTCCATCATCAACAAAGGAGAGATCAGTGATCAGCAGATCGAATGGCGCGCCATCTTTTAAACTATTTTTTATTCTTGTTAAAGCATCATCACAATAACAGGCATAATGGGCATCAGTAATTTCAAGTTCTTTCAGCGTTTGCAGCATCCAAAAATTCATGCTTTGTTGGTCTTCCGCAATAAGTACTCTTTCAAACATATTTTTTGCTTTAAGCGACAGGGATTTCAATTTGTATTTCCAGGCCTGAGCCCGGTGTACTGGCAAAGGTAATTTCGCTATTTATCGTTTTTATACGGTTTCCCGTATTTTGCAATCCATTATTAGGGGAATGGTCTGGCGGAAACCCAACGCCGTCGTCAATATAATTAATCAGGTGATGTTCGGGTGTAACTTTAAACTTTACGACTACATTCAATGCCTTGCTATGCTTTTGCATGTTGACCATAAGTTCCTGTAGCACGTATTTAAGTTCGGATTTGAAGGTAACCGGTAACTTTTGCCAAAACTCTTTTTCATTGCCGATTAAAATAATCTTTACATCATCCGTTTCAAATCCCATGATGAGATCATCAATTTTTTCCGCATAAAACTCGTCCGGATCGGTGAGGATCTCGTAGGAAAGATCCCGGGCGCGTTGATAAACCTCATCAATATTATCTTCTAACCAGCTACGATCTAAGACCGGTTCTTGCTGAACTCGTTTCATTATTCGGTAGATATCATTAGCCAGCGTATCATGAACCTTTTTGGATGCTTTTTGATTTGTTTCGGCTATTGCGTTTTGCTTGTCCACTTCCTGTTGTTTCCTTCTTTTGCGATACCAGAATAATGCAAAGGCGCTAATAATTATAAAGGCTAAAACAGAACCGTAAAAAAGGATGCTTTGACGGATAAGTTGGTATTTCTTTTCTGCGTTGTCTTTTTGCAGTCTAAGATTTTCTACCTTGGCTTTGTCTACATTATACCTTATTAAAGCAAATTGATTTTTTGCAGCGTTACGTGCTGTTTGCAAGCTATCATTTAATTTGTAATACCTTTCAAAATATTTTTTTGCATTTTCACCAGGATTCAACAAAATTAGCCTCCTTAATGCGCTTGCCTGATCATCCGGACTATTTAACTTTAGGGCGGTACGGTACATTGCCGTTGCGAAAAATAAAGAGGAATCGGGCCGTGCCGTTTCGTAATAATCTGCCAGGTGCCCATAACTTGCATTACTGCCCCAATCATCTTTTAACGCCAGCCGTAAATTCAACGCCTTTCGCAGCTCAGGCGCGGCATTATATGTGCGATTCGCTAACCATTTGGTATAAGCCGTGTTAGACAGAATACGTGGAAATTCTTTTTTACTTTTCGACGTCGTTGGAAGAATCTGCCCGTAGAGGTGAAGCGCTTCGGCGTAGGCTCCTTTCCGCCGATATACGTTTGCTTTATTGTTGATAACGGTCAAACTGTAATCTTTATCGTCGCAGAACTTTAGCGCGGAGTCAAGGTAACTTACCGCATTATCATAGTTTTCCAGCCTTGAGCTTGTCATGCCCAGTTCATTGTAATCAGACGCCAGGCAGTAGCGATTTTTTATTTCTCGATCGTTAAGGTAGGCTAGAGAGGTAGTTAAGCTCTCTTGCGCACCGAAATGGTCGCCAGCATCGGTTTGAATTGAAGCCATGTAATTGTAAGACATAGCAATTTCCAAACTATCCTTTGAGCTAATAGCAGCTTTGTCAAAATAATAGAACGCCGAGTCATTTTTTTGCTGGCTAAAAAATGCTTCAGCTTTTTTAAAGTCGGCTGTTTGACCGGATGTTGAAACTCGATGCGGCTTTTCACAGGCAAAGAGACAAATTATTAATCCAATAAAGGGGGCTTTTCTTTTCAATACTGATTTTTAGATAAAGATAATAAATCAGCGAACGACGACGACATAAAAAAAGGAGGCAAGTCCTTGATCTTGCCTCCTTGTCATAAAAGTTTTTATGGCTTTGGTGGTTTTGGCGGAATGTGCCCGTCTTCACCACCGGTGTCAGGAGGTGTTGCATCCTGAGTCGTTACAGTATTACTATGTTGACAATTGTTGCTATGATTATGCGCAGGGCATGCCAGTGCCATGAGAATGGCGAAAAAAACTTGAAACATCTTTCTAAAAATTAATGGTTAATGATCCTGCTGTTCCTGCGGGACTATCCCGCGGATCGCAGATTAATTTTTGGGAAGTGAGCGTTTGAAAACGGAAGCTTCTATCTGCTTCCCAAGCCGGATATTGGCTCCCGCTTTCTCGCGCTGTTTTAATCAATTTCGTGCACTGTCCTGACCGGCCGACCGGGATTTGTTTTGATTATGAAGCAAAGGTATTCCGGCCGAAATACTTGGTATGAGTTTTTCCCAAGATTCCTTTAGTTCCGGCCTCGTTCCGAAAACTCCAAGAAGTTTCCGGAAATAGTTTATTTTTAGGGTGATGTATTCCGAAAGATTTAAAGTTTATAAAGAAGAAGTGGTCGCAGCTTTTCTTAAAAAAAGTGATCAAGCCAACGAATCCTGGCTTGTTGATCTGAATAGAAGAAAAATTAGAGATTATTGCGTCGAACGCATAGAACGTGGAGTAGAACCAGGTGATCGTCGTGCCGTCAGCGATTATCTAAAAATGAAATCTGACGATCACGATTATTTAAATGCAATTAATGCCACGGATGCGGATTATTTTCAAGGGCTATTTCAATTCCTAAAGGACCCGTCCAAAAATCCAGCGTCAACCGCTGTAGAAATGCTTAGTTGGTTAATTGATTTTCCTTACAGACCTTTCTCCATGTACCTTGAAAGTGGAAACACTCAAGGGATCGTGATAGACGAAAAAATAATTCCCGATGAACAGAAAAAAGGTGATGAGAATATATCAAATACCAACATTGAGCAACCTGTAAAAGACCCTCCGTCAGTACTAGTAAACCAGGGTCAAGAAAATCCTCCATCCACGCCGTTCGATACAGGCACAGATGGTCGAAGCCCAGCACACGGTAAAACGATGGACAAACGATGGGTTATTGCCATAGTCGTTCTTTTCCTAATCTGTGCCATTTACTGGTTGTTGCCAAAGCATAATGAGTGTATGTATTGGAGTAGTGATCATTATGTGGCTACCTCATGTAATATTCCTAAGTCGGACACGCCATTGATCAAGTTTGATGAAGAAAAATTGCAGGGCTTTCGGCGTATCGAAAAGGTAGATACCTTAACTACTTATTCGGTCAATAAATTATGGTGGGTTAGAGTAGGAGACAGCATAGAGGTGTATACTGCGGGAGGCAGGCACCCATTGTATGCAGATAAGAAGCTCAAATTGGTTACAGACTATGTTGTAAATGTTTGCCGTAATCGTAGGAATAAATATAAATAGGTGAGATTACGGGAACCCGTAAGAATGCAGGCGTCCGTTGCTTATTTTTGTCATGAACTTGCTGATTCTCAGAAAGAATATGATATTTAACGAAACTGTTAATTTTAACCTTACATGAAAACATTCTTGCTGTTTTTTGTGCTTTTGACGGGCAACCGCCCCCCAATCAAAACTGTAGTGTATCTATGTGATAGCACCAATCCTAAAAAGTACCATCTAAAAAACGATTGTCGGGGCCTAAGCCGTTGCACACACCACATTATCGAGATTACGTTGGAGGTTGCTAAAAAAAGAAAGTTGGAGCTTTGCAAGCTTGAGCAGTAGTTACAAATCCTTTCCACAATGTGGACAACATGGGATTGCCGCTGCTTCTTTACGCTTGAATTCTTCTGAAAAGCCGGAAGCTAGTATTCCCGCTGGTAAAGCAAACATGCCAATACCTAGAATCGAAATACATGCCGTCAGAGTCTTTCCTATGCCGGTGATGGGATAGACGTCGCCATAACCTACCGTTGTCAGCGTAGCCACGCTCCACCACATGGTCTCGGGGATGCTGGAGAATTTATCGGGTTGTGCGTCGTGTTCCACAAAATACATCACGGTTGCGGCGACCAGTATCAGCGTAACAACCAATAGCATGCTGATCATTAATTCCTCCTTTTTGGAGCTAAATACCCGCCGGATAACCCGTGAAGCGTTTAAAAAACGGCCGAGCTTAAAGAAGCGCATAAAGCGAATCATCCTTAAAGAACGAAGAGAGCGAAGGTCCAAGCCTGATAACGGTAAATAAAATGGCAATATCGAAGCCAGATCGACCAATGCACCAGGTGAAGTGATGTATCGCAGCCGCCCCTTAATCGGATGGCGATATTTCTTAATACCGGTACAGGACCAAACTCTTAACAGGTATTCAATAGTAAAAATTATGATTGAGAACAGTTCGAAATTGTTGAACCAGAATCGGTAAACATGGTATAGGCTTTCCACGGTCTCCAGGCAAACCGCCAATAAATTCAAGAGTATTAAGGAAACGATAATGCCGTTCACTATTCGATCCCAGGAGGTGCCGCCATCGGTAGGGTCCAATAATAAATGAACTTTTCTTTTCAACGCCCTGTAGGTGTGTTTTCGGTTCGCTTGCCTAAGGGAAAAGGTATTTGAAAACATAGTGATAGGTTTAAATTATAATCGGCAAATGTAATAGAGAACTTAATTAAAAATAAGCTTGGGGTCAAAACCTAGTCTAGCTACTAAGTCATTGTAACTAACAATCCTTTTTGAAAGCATGTTTCTTTTCTCGCCAGGTTCATTCGGCATCAAGTAACAAAGGATGATATCGCCCCTGACATTATGGTCTCGGTATTGGATAATTTTATAGTAATAAGCTGGCACTGTAGCAGTTACTGCGTTTAGTGTATAGCTTTGCTTTGCTCCGAATGTTCCGCACCAAATTTTGACGCTATCGGTAACGGCTTCGCCACGATAACCGGTTAACTTTCGACAGAATTCTTCGGTCGCCAGTTCTGTACCGATATTTTGCCCTTGATACTCCATCCCGGCATTAAAGGTATACGTATCCGAAAGGATGGCTGCATCCGCGCACCAAGCCATCAATATCCAAGCCTGGCAATGTCCTTTGGCGATCATATCAATCGAATTTTCATTTGCATAATGATAAAGTTTCGTTTCCGCTGGCTGTCCGTTTACCGCATGCCACGATGCATAAATACCTTTTCTTGGAAGATCCAAAGCCTCCTGTTCCAGGCGGTGGGCTTTGGTATAGACGTAGAAGGTGAGCAGCGGCGCATGTTTAGTAGTGTCTGCAATTGATTTATAGTAGGGATTAACCCACAATTTGCAGCCGGCGCAGAAAGCTGATTTTTGAGTTGGATACTTTTTGTACAGCGACTTGACATAAGCCGCGTTAATTTCCTGTGCGGTGGTACTTTTTGTTAAAATGCAAAGGATAAATAAAATAAAGATTAAGGATCTAAGCATAGTCAAATATAATCATCGGCGCGCAAAGAAGTCTTACGGTTTCCCGTAAACGAATGCAATACTTTATTTCTTCCTTTATGAAAATTCTTAAGATTATGACAAATATGATTGAAGCCATCAAACCCGGGCCGAAACGGGAAAATGAAAACGGAACGCCGGATAGAAGGCAACGCGTGGATCCACCTACTGCTCCAAAGCACCCTGCGTTAAAGCCGCATGTGCATAAACCCGGTGAGAAGAAACGCTAAGTTAAGCGGCATAGGTCAATATACCTATGCCGCTTAATCAAAAACTATTTATAAAACTCTACCAGTAACTGAAGTTTGACGTCACAATTAAACTCTGGATGCTCCTTAGGCTAATGTATCCTAAAGCAATGATTCCAATAGTTTGATAATGGAGAATTTCCACATGCCCTATAACGAAAATAAAGATCTAATCACCCGTACTCACTTAAGTTCTGTTTGATTCTTACTTCTGTTTTCAGAAGTAAGGAATTGACGGTATCCTGCGGTTTTATATGAATATTCAAATTGAGTACCGGGCTGAATTTCAATAAAGGATAACTGAACATTATCCATAAGATACCACATTCAATAGAGTTGATATTTATCTTAATGAATATCAGGCCTTGATTATTTATAGGAAAAATATAATCGTTTAGTCATTACAAAAAGCAAAGCGTTAAGGATTGCAGTGAAAAGCCCGCAGCATAGCGAGGACTTGCAACGAAAAGCCTGGGTCGAAGGCAACGC
>JAQBOS010000038.1 GCA_028287925.1 Mucilaginibacter sp.
TCGATGCCTAAAGCAGGATCAATTGCCTTAAATTTATTGCCTTCTCCGGGTAGATAGCTGTAGCCTATTAAATTTCTTGTTTCCATAGTTATACTTATTATAAAAACTTGTCATTGCGAGGAGGAACGACGAAGCAACCTCCTCACTATGCATATTCGCCATGTATGCGACGAGGTTGCCGAGCTACGCACGCAATGACAATGTTGAGGGTTTTTAATTGCCCTCTGTAACGGCCACTTCAGCCTCAACACCCCAGCTTCCTGCTGGCAATTCAGGACGGTTGGCAATGGCATTATCAATTATTGATAAAATTCTTTTGCGTTCTTCGCCAACAAGCGCTAAACGCGGCGCTCTTACATTTTCGGTACCTAAGCCTGTTTGTTTTTCGGCAAGCTTAATGTATTGTACCAGCTTAGGGTGAATATCTAATTCAAGCACCGGTAAAAACCACCTATAAATTTTTAACGCTTCTTCGTGGCGGCCTTGCTTTGCTAAGTTAAAGATAGCAACAGTTTCCCTTGGGAAAGCATCAACCAAACCTGCAACCCAACCATCAGCACCCATAAAAATACTTTCCAATGCTAACGTATCAACGCCGCACAATAGTTTAAACCTATCGCCAAAACGGTTTATCATTCTTGTTACATTGCTTACATCGCGGGTTGATTCTTTTACCGCCTGGATGTTATCGTATTTGGAAAGCTCCTCAAACATATCTAAAGTAACCTCAATCTTATAATCGTAAGGATTATTATAGATCATGATAGGCAGCGGTGTGCTTTTTGCAACGGTTGCAAAGTACTCCAGAGTTTCGTGCTTATCAGCAAGATAACGCAGTGGCGGCAACATCATTAAACCATCAGCGCCATATTTTAGCGCATTTTCTGCGCATAAAAGTGCTGCTTTGGTGGTTTGCTCTGCAATATTTAATATTACATAAGCGCGTTTATTAACTGTTTTGACCGTTTGCTTTAACAGCGCTATCTTTTCAGCATCTGTTAATACGCTGGCCTCGCCTAATGAACCACCAATGATGATCCCTTTAGCACCTGCCTCCAGTTGTGCTTCGATATTTTTATCGAATGCTTCAAAATCCATTTCATCATTATCATTGAATTTTGTAGTTACCGCCGGGAATACCCCTTTCCAAATTACGCTCATATTATTGTTTTTTTGTTCCTTAATTCTTTTCTTTCCCTCTTTCACGCAAGCGAAGAGAGGGAGGTCCAGCGAAGCGTTGACCGGGTGAGTAAACTCTGCGCCATACTTTTACGCTGGTGCATTAGCGTGAAAGCATGGCGTAGAAACCCCTCCCTGCCCTCCCCAAGGAGGGAATCGCACAGCCCTCACTTACTCAGCTTCACCAGCATCACCCCATGCGGTGCTACTTTAGCTGTATAAGTATTGCCGCTTGTTATTAAATATTTTTGCTGCCATACATCACGGATCTTAGTCAGCCCCTTTAAATCATTTTCATCACGGTTCAGGGTGATGGTTTGATATTGGTCTGATGTGTTAAATAGCCCAACAGCTTTGCCGCCATCAGCCAGATCTTTTATCCATACCTGGTAATTGTCGGTTTTTATAGCTTGCTTTGCCGATTTACCCAAAGCATCCTGGTCAATAGCCAGCACCTCATCGTTGGTTAACAGGCCTAATGTAAACCTGTCCAGCTTACCCATATCGCAACCTATTAATAAAGGCGATGATAACAAACTCCATAAGCTGATGTGTGTGTATTGCTCATCAGGGGTTAAATGGGTATTATGCTGATTGTCGCCCCAGCCAACTTTACCTACCACCAGCATATCCGGATCATTAAAATGACCAGGCTGCGCATAAGGACCATCTGCAATTTGGTTAAAGCCAATATCACTCATACTTTTCCAGGTATCGGTAATATCGCCTGTAGAGCGCCAGCTGTTACCACCTACTTCTGCCCCCCATTTCCATACATCGCCCATACCATACTGGCAAAAGCTGAACATAATATCACGATGAATTTTATCCAGCGAAGCCCGCATTACCTGGTACGGCTTTTTCATATCATCAAGGTTAGGGTTTTTAGCTGTTACCTGGCTGTATGAACACCAGTCGTATTTCAGGTAGTCAATGCCCCAGTCGCCATACGTTTTGGCATCCTGGTCTTCATGCTGCCAGCTGCCTAAATAACCGCCACAGGTACGCGGACCGGGAGATGAGTAGATCCCCATTTTTAAACCCAAACTATGCACAAAGTCAGTGGTACCCTTCATATCCGGAAACTTCTGATTAGTTACTATCTCACCGCTTGCAGCACGTTGTTCCGCTTCCCATCCGTCATCAATATTAACAAAGTTCCAGCCATGAGCGCTCAGCTTTTCAATCATGGTCTTTGCAGCAACGCGTACTTTTTCATCGTTAACACTTAGACCAAACGCGTTCCAGCTGTTCCAGCCCAGGGCAGGGGTAAGGCCTATTATGTTGCCAATTTTAATGGTGAATTTTTTTGTACCGGCACCCAGGCTGTTCTTTACGGTAAGGGTTACCGGGTAATCTCCTTTTTGACTAACCACACCTGTTATTATTCCTGTGCTAACATCAAGCTTTAAACCATTGGGCAAACCTTCTGCCGCGTAAATCAATGGCTTTTTACCGCTGGCAGGGATCAGGTATAAGAACGGATTTCCGGGACGGGCGCCATATACATCAGGTCCGTTTATTTGTGGTTTCGAGCTTGGGTAAGGAGTAAGCACATAAGGCGTACCATCGGTTTTAGTTATTGACTTACCTGATTTATCCTCGGTAAAAGTATAGCTAACGCGATATGATTTTTTCTCGAGCCGGGTTATGCTGAAGGTATAAGTGAATGGCTTGCCGGCTGTAAATTCAACATCATTTGTTTTATCATAAATAACGCTGTTATTCTCCGGGTCGGTTACTTTAAAAGCCAATTTTCCTTTATAGGCATAATTGCTTGTTGTAGTTAGTTTAATGGCTTTGTTTAAGCTGTTGTTATCGCCATAGCTAAACTCAGCATCGGTATTTACATTTACCGGGTCCAACAGGTCGGCCATGCCTATAGTAAATTTATGACCATATATGCCACCATCGCCGCCTGTATCAAATATACGGATAGCCAGCACATTTTCTTTGTCCCACAAAATAGCGGGATTATTGGCTGCAATGGTATAGCTGCGCGGACCATAGTTACCGGTTTTTATATCACCGCCTTTGCCGCCATATTTTGCAACCAGCTTGCCGTTAAGGTAAACCTCATCATTATCGTCAACTGCATCCAGATAAATGCGTACGCTGTCTTTTAAATATGATTTTTCTTTTATAGACGATGGAATAACCACGTGCAGCCTGTACCAGCCAAAGCCATCCTCGCCTTTATAGCCCTGGCGCTCCCAGCTGTGCGCCAGGCTAATGGGTTTCCAGCTTTGATCGTTATACGTTGGCGATGCCCATTGAGTGGAATCACCGATAGCAAATTTCCATCCTTTAGCGATTGAAATTTCCTGTGCGGCAGCCCTAAGTGTAAGGGCGGCAACCATGCAGGTCAACAAAAATAGTTTTCTCATCATTTTAATATTGATTTGATAATTGGTTTAACCGTAGAAACGGTGGTTTTTTGGTTTAATACTGTCAAAACTACGGTTTATAAATTATTTTGTTATCAATTCAATATATTTTACTTGTTCGGGAAACCACACTGTCATTTCCCCCTTGCCCCGGTTAGCCCATGAGTAGTAAGGAATTGCAGTCATGGTTTTATTACCGGTAGTAATGGTTTGTGCTGTTTCATCAACATTAACGCTTTTTACATCAGCTTTTAAAACGGTTACACCATTTAACAGATCCGGCTCATAAGCTGTTGTAAAAACCGTATTTTTCGGAACGATGATATTGCTTGCCTTGCCATCATTATCCTTCCATTCGGCGCAGTACATAACAGGGCCACGCTGCAGGGCTACTTTGCCAATATCATCAGCCAGGCTGGTGTTTGCAACAACGCGCTGCACATCCATTGGCAAGGTTAGTTCAACCTTGTCATTCTTTTTCCATTTTTTGCTGATAACCGCATAGCCGTTTTTTATTTGATAATCAACCGCGTTGCCATTAATCTTTATTTCTATTTTTTGTGCCGATGATTGTTCATACGAATAAAGCGTTGACGGGATAGCCTGGTTTTGCGCCCAGCCCGGGATGCGGATCTTAAGGTTCATGTCCATCGCCGATGCCGGGTTTATGGTGAACACCAAACCGCCGTCCCATGGGTAATTATTTTGCTGGGTTATTTTTAAATCTTTATTGTTCACCTTCAAATTCCCGGTACCGCTTATAAACAGGTTTATATAAACATCGCTGCCATTTTGAGCATAAATATAGCCCGGGATAGAAGGAATAAGCCTTACTACATTGGTGGGGCAGCAGGAGCACACAAACCAGCCCGAACGCCCGCGCTCCAGGTCAGGATGATTAAAGCTGTCGCTTACCTGCATGGCATTGGTGTAAAAAAATGATTTTCCATCAAGACCCACACCAGAAATTAATCCGTTGTATAGGGTCTTTTCCATTACATCAATATATTTAGAGTCGCCGTGTAACAGAAACATCCGCTGGTTCCAGAAAACGCTGCCGATGGCTGCACAGGTTTCATTATAGGCGGTAGTATTTGGCAGCTCATAATTGTCTCCAAAACGCTCACCATCTCCAACGGCACCAATGCTACCCTGAACGTACATTTTTTTGGTGACCATGTTGTTCCAGATCCTGTCGATAGCTTTTATATAAGCGGTATCGCCGGTTAAGGCAGCAACATCTGTCATTCCCGAATACAGGTACATGGCGCGTACGGCGTGGCCCTCGGCTTCATCCTGCACAATAACCGGCTCATTATCCTGGAAATAGGTGCCGTTTTCGTAAACGTTTTTGCTCTTATCGTTATATTTTTTTATACCGCGCTGATCAATAAAGAATTTGGCGAGGTTCAAATAATCCGTTTTTCCGGTAATCCTGTAAAGCCTTACCAGGCCCATCTCCACAATTTCATGGCCCGGGGCAACGTGTTTTTTATCCGGTCCGAAAGTTCGTACCAGCAAGTCGGCATTTTTAAGGGCGATGTTAAGAAAGTTACGCTTGCCGGTTGCCATAAAATGAGCGGCGGCGGCCTCATACATGTGGCCGCAATTGTACAGTTCATGGCTCATTTTCGACTCATTTACCCAGCGCTCAGGCCCAGCCCATGATTGCGGATGTACCGGGTCAATGCTGCGGGCGGTATATAAATAGCCATCGGGCTCCTGTGCTTTGCCTACAATGGTTATCAGCGAATCGATATAGGCAGTCAATTTGGGATCAGGATGAACTGCTAACGAGTATGAAGCGCCTTCAATAGTTTTATAAATATCGGTATCATCAAAAGGATAAGTAGTGCAAAATTTTCCTTTGTGTTCTGCCGCCATCACAAAGTTTTTGATCCTGCCTGTACTGTCGCAACGGGTAAATGATGCCGGGATGGTAACCGTTCGGTTAGTTTCAATACGCGATGTCCAGAAATGATCTGTAAGCTTTACGCTGGTAAAAGGCACCGGCTGGATAGGGTAATCCTGTTTTTGCGCATGAGCGGTGAGCCAGCAGCAGGTAATAACCAGTAAGCTTAGTTTTTTAATCATAACCTTTTAAGTTAGTTGATTGAGTTGATTAAGTAAGTGGTTGATTAAGTTGACTAAGCGGGTTAATCAATCACTATTCAAAAGTAAGTACTTTAAAAGTTTATAATAGAGGATTTTTACCTGATTATAACCGTATTTTAACCTGTTTTATAATTTTAATAAAGGTGTTGGGGTAGGATAGAGGAAGACTGTTTGAGCGATGATTGATAAAATTTACGGCGTAGCCCGATTAATTAACTCAGGTTCCTTGCCTGAAAGTAATCCTTTGATCCTTAAATCAAGTAAACTGCGTAGCACTCTTGAACACCTTTAAAAACAAACAACAGTGAAAAATCATGGTTCCGACAAAATAACGTGTTAATAAACCCTTCAATGTTAATAAATCAGCAGACTTATTATCCTGATGTAAACAAACTTAACATATTGTTCATCATAGCATTTAATGCCGATCATACTTTTGTTAGTGAAAACTAACATGCTTGAGTGTAATTAAAAAACAATAACATACCAAACAAAATTTTGATCATGAAAACCCCAAAAATCATTTTTACTGCGTTGTTAATGTGTTGCTTTTTTACAGGATTTGCAACCATTGAAAGCTTAAACGGCCGGTGGACCGGTCTTTTAAAAACCGATCAGGGCAATGAGTACCCATTGATGTATAATTTCAAGATCGACGGCAACCAATTAACCGGAACTGCAAGAACCCCTAAAGGTGACATGCCCATAAATGATGGCAAAGTAACCGGCAACAATTTTACTTTTAATGTTGTGGTAAACAATATGGAAATTGACCACAGCGGCAAGTTTTATGGTGATTCGGTAGGTGTGGATATTAGTTTGGGCGATGTAAAGTCGCACGCTACGCTGATAAAAGCTACAGCCCCCTGACCCCTGATCCCTCTAAGAGGGAATGGGTTTTAATTCACTTCCCGGCAGGGAAGTTTGAGCCTTATGTGATGGGAGGGATGGGCCTCTACCCCTTAGATTTCTGCCAAAAACTCCCTGTAAAATATTTTCGTTCACCCATACACTTTATTATTAAAACATTTATTTTTAAGGAGATAATGGTCACCCGAATTTTCCGGGTATTAATTATACCTTTAACGTAACATTTATAACCACTCGAGCATCTTACAAAAAACTAAAACTGAATTATGAAAAAGAAATTTTTTACAACTACAGCATTGATATGCTGCTTTATGGTTTGCTTCGCTATTGTGGCAGACATCACCGGCAAATGGACAGGTACTATTGTTACACCTGACGGACAGGATATCCCGGTAACTTACAATTTTAAAGTTGACGGTGAAAAACTAACCGGCACAGCAGACTCTCCACAAGGATCGGTTCCTATTGATGACGGGAAAATTGATGGCGATAAGTTTTCATTTAAAGTTACCGTATCAGGCGCTGATTACCCGCACACCGGCAAGATCTATGCTGATTCATTAGCTATGGACCTGGATTTTGGCGGCCAGAAAGTTCACTTTATTGTTAAGAAAGATAATAAATAGTATCTATAAACTTTAAACCCTAACACATGAAAACAAAGATTTTTACTACCATAGCGCTAGTTTGCTGCTTTATGGTTTGTTTCGCAGTAGTGGCAGACCTGAGCGGTAAATGGAGCGGATCAGTGCATGCACCTGATGGTAATGATTACCCTTTAAAGTATGATTTTAAGGTTGACGGCGATAAGCTTACCGGCACCGGTGAATCTCCGCAGGGCTCAACACCTATTACTGATGGTAAGGTTAACGGCGCAGATTTCTCTTTCACCATTGATGTTGGCGGCGTTGCTGTTAAAAATACCGGCAAGCTTTATGCTGAAGCAGACTCATGCGGTTTAAATATAGATTATAACGGCATGCTGATGCATGCTACGCTTAAACGCGATAAATAATTTATCCTTGTTAAAATTTTATGCAGAAACCTTGCCCATGTGGCAGGGTTTTTTTGTAGGTGAGAAAAGAAGCAAGAAGTCAAGAATCAAGAAGTCAAGAATTAAGAGGTTAAGAGTCAGTAATCAAGAAAGCAATACGTATAAAATATATCACCGGCATTCCTCTTTTATCTTGATCCCTGACCCTTGACTTCTTGCTTCTCTTTTTTAAAATTCTGCAACATAACGCCGCTTTGCAGCATCATATACTTACAAAACTTAAAATTATGAGCAAAAAACTATTTACAACTGCAGCATTGGTATGCTGCTTTATAATCTGCCTGGCTGCTGTAGTGGCTGACCTATCAGGCAAATGGACAGGCGTGGTAAAAACTCCGGAAGGGCAGGATGTTACCCTTACCTATATTATGAAGGTTGATGGCGATACGCTTACCGGAACCGGCGAGGCAAATGGTAATACAGTAACTATTAACGAGGGTAAAATAAATGGGAACGATTTTACTTTTAAAATTACCGACACCGAAGGTTTGGTTATACCCCATTCAGGTAAATTTTATCCCGAAGCTGATTCAGTTAGCATGAATATAGATTATAATGGTACTAAAATGCACACCACGCTTAAGCGGGATAAATAATGAAAATAATCTTGCTGTAACCTGGTGCCGGTAAACAGCATCATATATGCAAAACTTAAGAAGATGAGCAAGAAACTTTTTACAACCACGGCATTGGTATGCAGCTTTATGATCTGTTTGGCTGCTATCGCAGCCGATCTGTCGGGCAAATGGACAGGTACAATTAAAGCGCCGGAGGGGCAGGATATCACGCTTAACTATAGCATTAAAGTTGATGGGGAAAAGCTAACAGGCACAGGCGAATCAGAGGGTAACACAGTTACTATTGACGAGGGTAAAATAATTGGAAATGATTTTACTTTTAAAGTTACCAATTCACAGGGAGTAGTTATTCCGCATAAAGGAAAATTTTATCCTGAAGCTGATTCAGTTGGAATGGATCTGGATTTTAACGGGACGAAATTTCATACCACGCTTAAACGGGAAAAGTAATATTATGAGTAAGACTTACGAAGTTTAACTCGTTGTAATTGTTTTCAATGGCCTCGTTGAGGGCTACGCCGTTTTAAAACTTCGTAAGTCTGTTAAAATTGATCTGTTGTTTTTTTAAACTACGGCAGGTTCTACTACTTTAATGCTCATTTCAGCATCAGGTTTTGAAACATCGGTAAGTGCTACCCTTCCACGCTCTTTTCTCAGGATCCTGTTAAACAATGAGATCTCCCTGTCAAACAAAAACTGTAAGAACAATTTGGTCCATGAGGTATGATAATATAGTG
>JAQBOS010000373.1 GCA_028287925.1 Mucilaginibacter sp.
GCTTATTCTCATCATCTCTATAGCGGGCCTGGTTTGGGGGCAGGATGCTGCTTCTGACAGGCTTTACCCGCAAATAGCGCATTACGTAGGTTCGGCAGCAGCCATCCAGATCCAGGATATTTTAAAAAACCTGCAGCTTTCGGGTAAATCAACCACTGCCGTTATAGTTGGCTCGGTTACCCTGTTAATTGGCGCAAGCAGTATTTTTGTTGAGATCCAGGATTCGCTAAACATTATATGGCGGGTAAAGGCCAAGCCTAAAAAAGGCTGGGTAAAGCTTGTTCAAAACCGCTTTGTATCGTTTTCACTGATCATCAGCCTGGGTTTTTTATTACTGGCATCATTAGTAGTAAGCGTGGTTATGAACGCCCTCAGTTCATGGATAACTCATTTTTTACCGGTATTAACCACCTTGCTTTTAAACCTGGTTAACCTGGGGATCACCCTTATTATTATTTCCGTTCTGTTTGGCATAATATTTAAATTTTTACCCGATGTGAAGATCAGGTGGAAAGATGTGAGGGCAGGGGCTTTTTTTACAGCTATTTTATTCATGGTAGGGCAGTCGCTCATTACGCTATATATTCAGTATACAGCAAAAAGCTCGGCCTATGGCGCGGCCGGCTCTATATTGGTTATACTGATCTGGATCTATTACACCGCTGCCATTTTATATATAGGCGCCGAGTTTACCCAGGTTTACGCCGAAGCCATTGGCAGCCATATTGAGCCCGCAGATTATGCCGTAAGCGTTCAGCAAACTGAAGTGTTAAAAGAAGTATCCGTATTGCCAGCCCAAAACCCTGAGCTTAAGGGAGCGTTGAAGCAGGGTATTAAAGGAAGTTCATAGTTGATGGCTCATAGCTCATGGTAGCTGCAATTGGTTCATGGATTATAGTAATTGCAGTGCCGTGTTTTGTTCTATTTATCTTTACTACCTTTTTGGCTATGAACCATGAACTATCAACTATGAACTAATACTCATCATGTATAAAAGTAATTATCCGCACCATCTCATCTCTTACTTCAGTAACCGGGCGGGTAAAATTATTGTTCATAAATGAAAAGGCCAGGCGCTTTCCTTTTTTGGTAACCAGGTAGCCGCTTTGGTTATAATTATTTGAAAATGACCCTGTTTTAGCCCAAACAAATGGCTGGCCGTTCTCTGTTTTGTAGAGCCTTTTAATAGAACCCGTTGTGCCGCCTGCAGGAAACATGCTATGTACCAGGTCTTCGTTTTTTACCTCATCCAAAATTTTACATAAAAGGGCTATTATACTCCGGGGTGTAAAAAGGTTATAGCGCGAAAGGCCAGAACCATCAACCCATTGTGGTGTATCAGGCAAATCATTTAAAAAATGAGCTTTTGAATAATTAATTACCGAGTCGGTATTCAGGGTATTGAATTTTATCGATGTGCAAGCAAGCAAAAGTTGCTCGGCAATAAAGTTATCGCTGGGTTGCAGCATCCGCCTGTAAACAGAATCGGCATTGGCATTATATATTGTTTTAGCATTTGCAGGGATTTGTATATGTACTAATGTTACCGGCTGTTTTAAGGTATCCATTAATAAAGCGGCTGTCAATTCAGCGCTTGTTTTCCATGGGATCTCCTGCTTGAAATTTTTAGGCAACGGCATAAACGGATAAATAAAAGTATTGCTCATAAAATCGCGCTTAACCCTGAAAGCAGTAGGGCGATAAGTAGTGTCGCATTTTAAATACTTTTTAAGGTATGCCGGCTTTATTTGCAGCGAGTCGTTTTTACCAGCATATAAAGCAGCCACGTTATCTTCAATAGGAAGATCTGTTATTTCGGCCTGGTAGTAATCACCATAATCGTCCCAGGCCCAGCCCGAACCATAAAAAGCATTGGTATAGCTGCCTGCAGAGAAAAATAACTTTTTGCCGCTGATCTTTAAAAAATTGAGCGCATTTGTGCCTTTTAAATCACTATGCAAAAATGAAGGATCGCCGGTGCCCCAAAATATCAGTGAATCATTGCGAATAACATATTTTAATGCAGGCACGGAGTCGCCAAGTATTTTAAGGCATGTATAAAAGGTAAAGAGTTTGGTATTTGAGGCGGGTGTAAAATATTTATCATCGTTAAGCTTATAGATCATTTTTTTATTGTCGAGGTCATACAATGCAAACCCGGTAAAATGATCATTCATTATCTGCGAATGCTTAAACAGCTTTTTTATTTTCCTTTTTCTTATTTTACCCGCATCAGCATTATGAAAAGATATAAGAAGGCAAAAAATAGCCATTATTAATATATATACTTTTCGTTGCATAGGTGTTAATTTTATATGATTAATGCGTATATTTAGTAACCAAATATAAACGTTTGTTAATTAGACCATCTCATACCATAAAACACTTACGTGTTATAGTACTTTTAATGCTAATATGTTGTTGTCACTTAGTTGCGAACGCGCAATATTTTGACCTGCAAGGCAACAGTAAACGTACCACTATTCCTTTTCGCATGATAAGGGACATGATAATTATACAGCTAAATATAAATAATAAAGGCCCCTTTAATTTTATTTTAGACACTGGGGTAGGTCTTATGCTGATAACCGACCCCAAGCTAGTCGACTCCATAAACATAGTTAGTAAGCGCACTTTAAAAATATCCGGAATTGGAGAGGGCGATGCTTATGAGGCCTATGTTACTTCGGCCTTAAACGTACAGATCCACGGCCTGGTTAGCTATGATGTTGCTTCGGCTATATTAAAGACCGATCATTTCGGGCTTTCAAATTATGCGGGAATTCCTATTCATGGCTTGTTGGGGTATGAGTTTTTTAATAACCTGGCAGTTAAGATAGATTTTTCGGATAGTACCCTATCCGTTTCAAGGCCTGTGAATATGAAGCTTTTTAGAAAAGCGAATAAAATACCCCTCACAATTGAAGACCGGAAACCATATATACATACGAAGATACTTTATGCTGATGGGGCTAAAACCGATAATAAACTGATACTTGATCTTGGTGCCGGGCATTCTTTATCACTCGAAAATGCTATTGAGACACACGGCCTTCCCGAAAAATTTGTAAGGGCCAATTTGGGGGTAGGGCTAACGGGGCCGGTAAACGGCTTTTTAAGCAGGATAAAAGAGATTGACATTGGGAAGTTTAAGATAAAGGATGTGATAACTTCTTTCCCGGAAGGCGAACAATATAAATCACTGTCAATAAAGCGCGATGGCAACCTTGGTATTGGGATCCTAAAACGATTTTCAGTTATTATTGATTACCCTGACAGCGCTTTGTATTTAAAGCAAGGAACAAATTTTAAGGCTCCCTTTGAACATGATATGAGCGGTTTGGAATATTATAGCGCCGGAACTGAATTTAACCACATAATTATAAGCAGGGTTGAGCCGGGCTCGCCGGGGGACGCAGTTGGATTAGAAAAAGATGATGAAATACTGGCTATAAACTTAAAGCCTGTTGCAAAAATGACTCTTGAACAGATTGATTCTATTTTTAAATCACAACCAGACCGCAGCCTGCTGCTAGAGATCTATCATGATAACAAGAAAGATGATGTGATATTAACTTTAAAGCGACGGATCTAATAATCCGGATGCTGATTATTGAACGCTTCCTAACACCTGGCGATTATTCCTGACGCTTTTATATCCCCCTATAAGGGTGAATTTACTTATTAAACTGTAACAAAAATGTTGCTATTGTTAAATGGATTGTATTTTGCATAAGTTTACATTTTAACCCCGATTATTTAAATTATTAATTTATATATATGACCAAATTAATACGTACAAATGCTTACTTATGCCTAACCACAATTGTTATTGCTGTAATTGCAGGTTCCTGTAAAACCAAAAAAGATGCAACAGCACAAACAGTAACTATTAAAACTACAGCCACTGCTGCAGGATCAAGCGCTACAGCTACGATCGGCCCCGCTAAAAAAGAAGGAATTAAAAAATTCGGCGATCTGATCCCGGCTAAAACCGTGGTTGATAAAGGCCTTTTTAATACCTATAAA
>JAQBOS010000456.1 GCA_028287925.1 Mucilaginibacter sp.
CCTTAGGCTTATAATGATTAAAAACATCCTCAACGTTCTTTAATCCCTCTACCTTTTCAGGCTTCAGCGGCTCTTTGTCAGTTAATTTCTGAATAAATAAAGTTTTATTGGGAGCTATCTCGCCAAATGCTTCCGAGGTATCGACTTTCTTTTCGTTTCCCCCTATTTCGTAATCAAACATAATTTCTTAAATAAATGATAAGTATTAGAAGTATTCTTAGTAGTAAATGTATTAATTGCCAAATTGTTTTTATAATACTGTATTTCAGTTAAAATGAATTAACTAATGCTCCATATTAAGTCGTCATCATCATCTTTTTTTCCTACTGAGATGGTATTACCCTTCTTTAATTCGCCGGATATAATGTATTTTGAAATAGGCCTTCGCAGCTGGTTGCGGATAACGCCCGATAGCTGTCTTGCGCCATATTTGGGTGTAAAACCTTTAAGGGCCAGCATATTTTTGGCCTCGCTGCTTATTGTCATGCCTATGCCCATTTTATCAAGCGCCTGGGTAAGGCTTTTTAGCTGGATCTCGAAAATACGCACCACATTATCCTGGTGAATAGGGGCAAAGGGTACAATTTCCGACAACCGCGCTAAAAACTCAGGCCTGAATTTATTAGCCATTACCTCCATCAACTCATTTGACGCCGGCATATGGCCCTTTTGAATTTGATCTGCCACCCATTCGCTGCCTATGTTTGAAGTGAATAAGATGAGCGATTGCGAAAAATCACCTTCTTTTCCCAACCTGTCATGCATATGCCCTTCATCCATGATCTGTAAAAAAATATCGAATACCGATGGATGCGCTTTTTCTATCTCATCGAATAAAACTACCGAATAGGGTTGCTGCCTGATCTTATTTACCAGAAGCCCGCCTTCCTCATAACCTACATAACCCGGAGGTGCGCCATATAAAAGTGCTGCGGAATGCTCTTCTTTAAACTCCGACATGTCAAATCTTATCATTGCTTTTTCGTCATTAAACAAAAATTCAGCAATTGATTTGGCAAGCTCTGTTTTACCCGTCCCCGTTGGCCCAAGTAAAAAAAAGGATCCTATCGGCTGCCCCTTTTTGTTCAAGCCGCTACGTGATTCCAGTATCGCGTCAGATACGGCCTTCAGGGCCTGATCCTGGCCTACAACGCGTTTCTTTAAAAAGCTCTCCATGCCTAAAAGACGTTCTTTCTCCTGCGCCTGGATCTTTCCTAACGGGATCCCGGTTTTGTAAGAGATGATGGCGGCAATATCATATTTATCAACTACTTCGGTTTTATTTTTGGCCAACTCTTCCAGCTGCGACAGATTGCGCCCGAAGTAGATGATGTATTCTTCGGGAGTTTCAAATGTATCCACCTGGGTTTCGTCTTCCAGCTTACCTAATAACACCGCGCTTATTTTGTTACGATATAATGTGTAAAGCCATCTGTATGATGTTAAGGGTTCATGATCCTCTTTATCGGCTTTCAGCCGGTCCAGCTCAGCTTTTAACTCGGCAATAGTATTGTCTGATGTATCGTTCATCAGCCTCAGCGCTGCCATTGTACGGTCAAGCAGGTCAAATGCCGAATCGGGCAAGCGGCGGTCTTTCAAATAACGCTGGGCCAGGCGTACACATTCTTCGGCTGCGTTATTATCAACTTTTAAGTTATGGTGTTCTTCATATCTCGGCACCAGCTTTTTAAGCATTTTTATAGCGGTTGCGGCATCAGGCTCATTTACCTGTAAAACCTCAAAACGGCGACTAAACGCCTGTTCCGGCTCAATAACTTTACGGTATTCATCAATTGTTGTGGCGCCAATTACAGTTATCTCGCCGCGGGCAAGCTCTGGTTTTAACAGGTTGCCAACCCCGCCGCCAATTGGGCCCTTGTTGTCAAGCAGGGTATGGATCTCGTCAATAAACAGTATAGCCTTGTCAAACTGCTTTATTTCGCGTAGTATGTTTTTAAGCCGGTCCTCAATCTCGCCCTTGTAGGATGCTCCAGCTATCAGCGAACCAAGATCAAGCTCAAACAGCTGAACATTTTTTAAAGAATCAGGCACCAGGTTATTTACTATATCAAGGGCAAATCCATCAATCAATGCGGTTTTACCCACCCCGGCATCACCGGTGATCATCACGTTTGGCTTGGTGCGGCGGCTTAATATCTCCATTACCATACGCGTTTCGCGCTCCCGGCCTATAATGGGGTCTACTTTGTCCTGGCGGGCAAGGCTGGTTCGGTCGATACAATATTTTAATAAGGCGCCTGTTTGCTTAGGGTTATTGTCATCCCCGGTATTGGCCGCAGACGGCATCACTGCCTGCCGGACTTCTTCATTACCCATGTAGATCTCCAGCAGCTCTCTTTCTTTTACCGGGAATGATTTTAGCTGATTTGCATCAAATCCTACATTAGGTTTGGCCAGCGCCGTTAACACGCAAACCGGGGTGATCAGATCCTGTCCTAATTTTATCCTGATATTATCGGCCTCTTCAAACACCTGATTTACCTGGCTGTTGCCCAGCATTTCGTCCGGTACAGTTAGGGCAGGTTCATATTCCTCAATGCGCACATCGGCCCAGTCGCTCATATAAGCTGCATCCTTGCCGATTGATTGCAACAGGTTCCTTATCCCAACTTCCTGGTGCATCAACCCCTTTAAAAGATGAGCCGGGCCAAATTCCCTGTGATGGTACTCTTTAGCTAACGACTGTGCTACACGCACAGCCGTTTTTACCGACTCGCTTAAATTAACCACATCCATATATTATTTAAGGTTAGCCTGGGTTACGTAATAATAAATTTTGCCGTTCGAGATAAAATGCTGACTAATCAGTGCCGACTGTTTTATGGTTTCGCTGCTGTGGATAAGGAAGCTGATATATGCCTCAAATTGCGCCTGCGACATATCGCCGGGGCGTTTCAGATCAACAACTTTGTTCTTGAAAAAATCCTTATCGCCGGGCAGGGGTAACCCGGTTACTTTTTGAAAATAATTTGATAGCAGCATATCTTTTATATCTCCCCGAGACATTTTAAGATTCAATCGTTTCCGGATAATGTCCAGGTAATTATGGAATAATTTCGACCGGTAATTAGAAGCGTCCTGCTGTAAGTTCTCGCCTATCATTAACGAAAGCAGATCCATTAATTGCTTGTATTCCTGCTCGTTCAGTATCAGCAGGTATTGCAGCTGCGACTGGCTTTGACTAACTATTGTTGCAGCGGCCTCAGCAGTAAAATAGTATTTAAAGGCGTTATGCGGCATGTTGTTGCCAAGCTCGTCAGGCGCAGGGCTTACCTGCGCAGTAACCATTGGCTGCACATAACGATTTTCGCGCCCTGTTAGCCTAAAAGCGCTGTCAAGCACCCGCACCTCAGAATGGATATCATGATCGGTTTCACTCATTAAGCGTTCTACAGAAAGACGCATGGATTGATTTGATTTAACAACTCCTTTTGGCGGAAAAACCACCGCGCCTTGGATCAGGCTGTTTTTAGGATAATCCAGGTAAAACGATACCGAATCAGACAATGAGGTATTAAATGACTGTGTGTTGGTTAAACCTTCGCCGGTATCCTTGCGCTGCTTCTTTTGGTTGGCCAGCTGTACAGCCGACTGGGATACAATTTGCCTTGCCTGGATCACAAAATCATTATAAATAGAATTGTAATCACTAAATACCTGGATGGCTAATATGCGGGCATCAGCCGCTGCTACCTCATTGGCTACTTGTTTTGTGGTATATTCGGTTGAATCGGCTGCGCCCGTACTGCCGATCAGCACAACCAGGTTAGTTTCGTTGGTATGGCCTTTAAACATCCTCAGCGCCCCTCTTATACCATCAAAAACCGGCTGATTGTTTACTGCTGCAGTACATGATGCGGTAAGCGCCGACTGTTTTTCAAGGAACTTTACCAGCGTACGGTAATCCGCTGCAAAAGGCATGTTTTGTACACCTCCGGGCGGGCAATCTGAATTCCTGTAAACAACCGCCCCGTAATTTAACTGGTTGCCTTTTGCATGCGCATTAAAGATCCCCTCAAATGATTGAATGGTGCTGGTTAAGCCAGAAAAATAATTGTGCATGGAGCTTCCGCCATCAACCACAAAAACGACATTTATGTGATGGATATTATTCCTGATGTCAAGGTAATCCTTGTACTGCAGGTGCCCGCCTTTAATATTCAGGATGCTGTTATTCTTTTTATCATAAACATCGGTAGCTAAACTTAACGTTACGTTGCCATTTGCTGAAGGGCTTACCGGGATGCTGCGCAACAATGGCTCATCCGGCGCCAACAGCGGGTCAAACACAAAGTATGGTGATACCGGACCGGTAGCGTGCATCGACTGGTTGATATAAGCTGCAACCGAGTCGTCAGATTTTGGATTGGCATTTTTAGCCGAACCTATGTAAAGTCTGTCGCCCCAGCTATGCAAGGCATCGGCAGCTATCCAACCGTAAACACTGTGGGCGGCACTGTCGGCAACCAGCTGAGCATCTGATCCGATAAGGAATTTCTTTCCGTCGTCAGATTTTTTGTAGGCATAAACCACCTCGTCAAGCGCTACCTTTGTTTTCTTTTTATTCAGATCAGGAGAAGTATATACATAGGCCGAATCTGTTTTGTCATAATAAAAATCCGGCATCAGCATAGGGTTTTTACCGTTAATTATGGCAATGTATTTAGATGGAAAACCTGTGGTGCTTACAAATGCCGACTGCCATGGCAATACTTTTGATTTGCTGATCCATCCATAGCTTTGTGCCGCTTTCTTATTGGTAAGCTTTTTACCCTGTACCATTCCGGGCTGGTATTTTATCAGTTTAATAAATCCGTTTTTCTCCTCGCTCACATAAAACGGATCCATGAAATTTAATTTTTTCATGATCAGCGTACCTCCCGGCGAGGTGTAAGTATAGTTCTCGGCACGGTCTGAAAAAACTATCCAGGGCAGTCCTGTTTTTTGTTCGCTATTGTAAATACTCGTATGCTCATTTGGCTTTTCGAATGATTTTGGCAGAGTTACCACCTTTTTACTAATTGATACCGGCGATTGCGCATTTGCAGCAAACAGCGAGCAGGTTAAAAGTATGCTTAATATATTTTTCATTTTTATAGATGCAGATAGGTTCATAGTTTAGTTTTTATTTAGCCTTTTTAGCAGCTGAAGCGTTTGATGAATGTTGTTTAACACTTATCATGCTTGAACAATTTGATTTTGGCTTTAAAGTTACCTGGGCTTCATCAATGCTTATCCCCCCGCCAAAGGTTAACCGCATGCAATAGGAGTAAAAGTCTGATTGTTTGCTTTCGCCGTTGGTTTGCAGGTCAACGGTTACTTTTTCATCACCGCAGAAATATTTATTTACCAGGTAATAATAATTGCGGTTAAAATCGGCTCCATTAGCAATAGCCTGCAAATGCGCTCTTATATCGTCAACCGCTTTACGCTCGCCTTCGCCGGGTGTCACGATCTGGTTAATTACCGAGTCGGGATTGGTGATAAACATCCGGTGAAAAATTGGCCGCCTGCTTTTATCGGTATTAAGCCTTATGGTATAAGTGCCCGGGTTATGAAAAGTATACAACGCTGTAGGGCCTTTAACATCAACCCTGCCGGTTTCCCCAAACGACCATTCGTAGATCCTGGCGTTACCCTGTGCCTCCAGTCTTACCTGCTCATTTACAATACCCTGGGTAGGCCCGTTAATGGTTACCAGTGTATCAGTTGTTGCAGCAGGTAATGAGTCTTTAACACTAACCGGGAATTGCTGTTTCAGGCTACCGTCAACCGTAACCCTTACAATGTAGTCGCCAGCCTTTTTAAAGCGATAGCTGCCGTTTTGCTGGATTGATTTATCGCCGTTGCCAAATTCCCATAACCAGTTTTTGGCATTTCCTGTGTTATCAGAATAAACCAGGTTCTCGTTCAGAAATATTTCGTCTTTCAGAATTTTGGCGCTCACCGTCCGTTTATCAAAAAGAGAGCTTCTCAATAAAAATATCAGGAGGGCCAATAAAATTATACCTATAAAAATGTACAAAAAGGTATAGGTATTTCTGTTGGTATTAACCGGCCTTCCGCCATTATAGTCGTCTTTCATTTGCTTAGGTTTTTTATGTTGAATGTTTATTGTTATTATTTTCCTGAGCCTATGGTTTGCTGCAGTTGCCGTTGCGATAGCTTGCAGTCTTCCAGTAGCTTGCTTATGCTTTTAATATCATTGTAGTTGCCTGTAAGCTCGCGCTTATCGTAAAACAGGCTTTCCAGTAATTTTGATGAATGGATAAAACATTTGTAACGCGAATCGTAAGGCCTTCGATTATAGTATGATTTAATTGCCCCCAGCGAATTATTAATGTCGTTTTCCAGGAATAAGGCCTGAACGTTGGGATTAAACTTTATTATTTTGCTATAAGTGGTATCAATTGTTGGTAGTGCCTCGGTAACAAGTTGTTCAAATTGTTCCTCTTCAGTTACTTTTTTTGCAAATTCTTCTTTTGACACAGACGGCTCGTCACCGTAATTGTAAAATATAGCCACACATAATATTGATGCCGCTACCAAAAACATCCCCATAAAAAACAGGAATCTTTCTCTTTTCTCTTTTAGGCTGAATTTAAGCATCTGTTCAATTAATGAGGGTAACGGCTACGGAGTTGGTTAATGGCTGATTTATTGACTTTATTACATGATTCCAGTTGTGTGCGTAAACTTTCTATCTGGAAGCGCGTGGTGAATAGCGAGTCTTTAACACTGGCAATTGTTGAAATATGGTTACTAAGCTTTTTATACAGTTCAAAGCTTTTAAGCGGGTAGGGGTTGCTTTGCAGCCGTTCCAATATGTGCTGGTTACTTTCCTGTATATCATTCAGCAAAAGGGTTTCATTATTTAACTCCTGCGAGTTCATTTTTGAATATTGAGATAGTTGCTGCATCCGCTGCAATATCACCTCAAAACTGTTATTGATATCTGTACGAAGCGCTATCAGGTCGTCGGTTTTTTTAACCCGGTTTTTTAGCAGTCCAAGCTCATGACCGGCAGTGGCGAAGAAAAAATAAACTACAACTATGCTAAAGGCCAGTAACGTAATAAAATACAGGATAAACTTTGTATAGGCTCGGTTAAGATCATTGATATTTACGGGTTTCATCTACATATATGTGTTTAAGGCTAAGATTTTTATTGACCAGCATTCCAAATAATTATTGCAGTAAATTATTTAATCAATAGTTTAATAATGCTCAGGATATTAGGTATTTGCTGATTTTATTAAACCATTACAATATATCTACAACTATTTTAGAAAATAAATGTTTATAAAAAGTTGAAATTTAATATTAAGACAATAAAATAAACCAAAACTTATGTCGAATTCGCTATACCTCAAGCCGTTACGTTTTTCAGCGATCAGCAACGGGCAGGACCTGGATAAGCAGGACCTGGGCGCTTCAATATCGCAGTACATTGAGCTAATAATTTTTACCAGGTATGGCGAACACCGTTATAACCCTGAGTTTGGGTGCGAGATCTGGGACATGGATTTTGAGCTGATAGTAAGCGAAACGATCTGGGAAGAGAAACTAAGGCAATCATTACTACGTTCCATTAAAAAATTTGAAAAACGAATTTATGATGTGGATGTTGGAGTAACCATCAGCGAAATAAATAAATTCTACCCCCTTAGAAACGTGAGCGAAATAAAAAAGAAGGTGGAGTTGGAGATAAGGGGAAAAGTAAGTAAAACCGGTGAAAAATATATGTTTAAAACCTCTTTGTTCCTGAGCCCGCTATCGGCCTGATAATTCTCATAACTATGAACAGCATATTCTACAATTCAAAAGAAGATATAAAAAACAGGATGTTAAAAAACGCCATGGATTTTTGGGGCGTTCAAAATGTAAATGATATTGATCCGCTGGTTAAGCTGCTGATT
>JAQBOS010000046.1 GCA_028287925.1 Mucilaginibacter sp.
ACTTTGATTTAAGCCATTGATGTGATACTATCCACGGGAACACGCCCGATGTTCTGTAATAAACCTGGTCGCGGTCGCGGGGCACAGGTTCATATAAATTACCTTTCTTTTCGTCAATCTTTTCCCAGCGCCACTGGTCTTCGTGCCGGTCCCAGTCGCCAAGCAGCAGATCCAGCAGGCGTGCTTTCAGCACCGTTTTTTCATCAACGCGGTTATCGTTATCATCTTTCAGCTTACGCTGTACTTTTTCGGTATTATCTGTTTTCTCGGCATCAAGCGGCTCGCGTTCTTCAAACAAAAAAACCTTATTGGCAAAATCCTTAGCATACTTGCCCAATGCCGGGTCATCCTTTACATACACTATCTGCGGGTTTGAATGCGGAATGCCCAATGCCTGTGCCAATGGCGGCACTGTAAGCGCAGCAAAAGGATGAGCTGCCGATACCTGGTCCTGTAAAATATCTTTGGCTACCGTTGGGCGCAGTTTTGGCGGCAAACCCCGCTCCGGGTATTTCTGGATGGTACGTAACACCCATTGCTGCCCGGTTGAGTCCTGCAACCGCAACGACATGGTTTGTAAGCCGCCGCCTTTTTGTAAGATCTTTAAACCTCCCTTTTCATCCTCCAGCCTGAATACCCGCATTTTAACAGGCGCGGCCCATAAAGCCCGGTAGTTGTCGCCAAACCAAAAACGGTGGGTCTTGCCAACCTGGTTATATTCAGGTTCAATAGCTGTGCGGATGCTGTCGTTCTTTACCTGCTGAGCATAGGTCCCGGCATAAAAAAATAATGATATCAATAATAGCGTAAAGCTTTTTTTCATAGTAGCGCGGTAATCGTAATGAATGATCTGTTTGTTTCCAGGCGCGATCAGGGGTTATCTGCTGAATTTCCAGGTGTTATCACTCAGCAATAAATATACGTCAATAATTTTAGTTAGAAAAAAGCTGGGATTCCAGTTATCAAATAAATGCCTTTTAGGATGCCGGTTTAAAAATGAGTTATTTTGTAAACGCTTAACACATTAAAATGGTAGAAGGTTTTTTAAATACGCTGCTGGATAAGGAAATAAAAGATTCTTTTTCGGTTATCCATCATAATAACCAGCGGTTTGAGCATCAGTTGTTATGCAGGCTCACCTATAACCGCATCTTTTTAATAAGTAAAGGAAGCGGCGCAATCCGCATTGATGACGAAACCTATCCCGTTACCGGTAACGAATTGTTTTTGCTGGCGAAAGGGCAGGTATATGCTTTTGATCGGCATACCGATATTTCCGGCTATGAGCTTTGTTTTGGCGATTGCTTTTGGGAGAAAACACCAGCAAGCGCCAGCAATTGCAAAGCAGTGTTGTTCAATAATGCTGCAGCAAACCAGCACCTGCGTATGAATGCAGAAAGCTTTTCAGAACTGGATACCTTATTCCAGGTGCTTTATACAGAATACATTGGAGCAGATTATATCAATAAATTAGATGCACTAGCAGCCTATTTAAAGATAATTATGATAAAGATTGCCAATGTAAACGCATCTTTAATTAACGGTTACGATAGCTTTGAAAACCAGCTATACCGCCAATTTTTAGAGCTGGTAAGCAACCAGTATCAAACCACGCACGAAGTTGCGGATTTTGCCAATCAATTGGGGATCTCTGCAAGAAAGCTTTCTGACCTCTGCAAACGCTGCGGCGGTAAAGGAGCCAAAGATATAATTAACGGACAGCTAATTGCCGAGGCCAAGCGTTCCCTTCAATTTTCCTCAAAACCGGTAAAGGAAATAGCTTTTCAGCTAAACTTCTCAGCACCTGATCAGTTCAGTCATTTTTTTAAGAAAAACACTCAGATCTCCCCAAATGATTACCGCGATCATTTTGTAAATATTGGCAGGTGATTAGCGGTTTTTAACATTCCGCAGACTATTTAGCTCCGCTACCTTTGTTGATACAAAATCAACAAATATGTCAGTAAATAAATTGAAAACAGTAGCAGGGATCAATATTCCCGATAGCGCCATTGCCACCCAGGCCACAGAACTTTTATTAACACACGGAACAGAATTCATTTATAACCATTCGCTAAGGGTCTTTCTTTTTGCATCGCTTAACGGCAAACGAAACAATTTGCAATATGATGCCGAATTGCTTTATGTAAGCGCTGTATTTCATGATCTTGGCTTAACCAAAAAGTACAGCAGTCCCGATCTTCGCTTTGAAGTTGACGGTGCAAACGCGGCGCGCGATTTTCTTAAAAGCCATGGCCTGCCAAAAGAATCGCTCCAGCTGGTTTGGGACACCATTGCCCTGCACACCACCATCGGCATAGCGGAGCATAAGGAGCCTGAGGTTGCCCTGATGTATTCAGGCGTTGGCCTTGATGTAATGGGTGAAGGATATGAAAACCTGAGCGACGAAAACAGGATAGAGATCATCAGCGCTTTTCCGCGTAATGATTTTAAGAAAAAGATAATCCCCACATTTTTCAGCGGCTTTGAGCATAAAACCGAAACTACTTTTGGTAATATCAAGGCTGATGTTTGCGCCTTTATGATCCCCAATTTTCAGCGCAAAAATTTCTGCGACTGTATTTTATGCTCTCCGTGGAGCGAATAAGCTAATCTATCCAAAATTCAGTACAGGGCGATGCCCTGCCCTGAGGTGTTTAGCCCTTTCAGGGCTTTTTGTTTTTCCGGGTTTTCCCCTGGTCCTGAAAGTCTGATACGTCAGTTCAAGGTGAAGCCCAATGTCATTAACTTAACGAGTTCGACATAAATTCAGATGGAACATTATGATTATCAGTAACTTACACTTGTTTAATACTTGATAAATATATAAATAGTTGATAATCAATATGTTTCACAGCGTTCCAGGTGTTCCGCGTGCAAAAATGGAACGCTTGCAGCCCAAACTTGCGCTTCGCCTCAGCGTGTTTGGAGAGGGGTTTGGGGTGAGCGTTTGCTTATATCGAACTCACGTTAAATTAATGACATTGGGCGATGCCCTGTACTGAGATATTTAGCCTTTTTGTTTTTCCATGTTAACTTTCCTGATCTTTTTCTAACCTCAGATCTATAATAATCTCTTCTCAATTCGTGAATTGAGAAGACGCAATTCATCCGGCGCGGTACTATTGCTAAATGTACGCAACGCGCTTCCGACCAAATGCACTTTTTGCCCTACTAAAGTATTGCGTCTGTTTTCGTGGTGAAAATTTTATGCCTTGTCGAATAATTAAAAATCGGGGCAGTTATCCGGCTTGATTTGCAGTGTAATAAAAAAATAACAACCCGGAATAGGGGTAAAATTAAAATCAAATGTATTACCAGTATAAAACAGGAATAATAACACTTAAACTCAACAATATGATACCTGCATTAACAATATGGCTCTTTAAAAAATATGGGAGGCCGTTTTTAAATAAACATAATATCACATTTAACCGGGTAATGGTGCCGGTTAAAAAGTTATCCTTAACTATCCTGTTTATAGCAATCAGCTCGCTGGCTTTTGCGCAGGAACAAACGCTCAACTATAATGTGTTGCATAGCGGCAATACCGTTGGGCACATGAAACTGCAACAGGTTAAGGATGGCGATGATACATTTTTAAAGATCGCATCGGATGTTAAAATGCGTTTTGTATTTAGCATCCAGGTGAACATCCAGGAAGATTCGCATTACCGCAACGGAAAGCTGCTTTGCTCACACGTATCACGCAAGGTCAACGGTAAGCAAAAGGCAGATAAGCTTACCAAAGCCAATGGCGACAGCTACCAGCTTACCGATGATGGCAAGATCAGCTCTATCAACCAAAAGCAGATCAGTAATAACCTTACTATGATGTATTTACAGGAGCCTGTGGGTTTATCACAGATCTATTCGGATAATTTCCAGCAGTTTGTACAGGTAAAACAGGTAGAAAGCCATACTTACCGCATTAACCTGCCCGATGGCAATTACAATTTTTATACCTACACCAATGGCATTTGCAGCAAGGTTGATATTCACCATTCATTATACACCATTCAAATTCAGCTTGTATAACCATGAAAGTATTAGTAACAGGAGCCACAGGTTTTATTGGCCGCAATTTATGTCTTGATCTTGCCGAACAGGGTTATAATGTAGTCGCATTGTGCCGGAATACGGCCCACCCCTACCTCATCTCTCATAAAAATATTACTCCTGTAAAAGGCGATATCCTCGACAGGGAAAGCTTAGCAAAGGCCATGAACAGATGCGGGCAGGTTTACCATACCGCAGCGCTGGCTAAAATGTGGTGCCGGGATAAAAATGATTATTACAACATCAATGTGGTGGGTACCCGGAATGTGCTGGAACTTGCGGGTGAATCAGGCGTAAACAAAGTGGTATATACCTCAACCTGCGGCGTTTGGGGGCCAACTATAAAGCACCCCATGAGCGAGAACGACCCGCGGATTGATGGCTTTGCCATTGATTACGAGCGCACCAAATACCTTGCAGAAATTGAAACGCGCATTTATTCGGCTAAAGGGCTAAATGTGGTAACAGTTAATCCATCACGGGTTTATGGCGAAGGGCCGATCACCGACAGCAATACCGTTGGTAAAATGATAAGCGGTTATTTAAAAGGAAAATGGCGCATTATTCCCGGCAAAGGTACGCAGGTCTCGAATTATGCTTATCTGGACGATGTAGTGAAGGGCCATATAGCCGCTATGGAACAAGGCACACCGGGTAACAGGTATATTTTAGGCGGAGAAGATATCAGCTTTAATGCATTTTTCAGCACGCTGCAAAGCATCACCGGTAAAACCTATGGCATGTTTAAGTTGCCACAAAGGGTTATAGAAGCCTATAGCCAATTCGAGCTGCTAAAAACTACGTTAACAGGTTTACCACCGGTATTTTTACCTGAATTTGCTGCGCGATTAAAAAAAGATCAGAAATACAGCAGTCAGAAAGCTATTACCCAGCTAAATTATAGCATCACTCCGTTTGAGGAAGGCATGGCTAAAACCATCAATCATATTAAAAGCTTATGATGCCATTAACCGCCATAGTAACCGGGGCAAGCGAAGGCCTGGGTAAATCCTTAGCGCTTGAGCTGGCATCGCGCCAGATTGATTTGGTGCTGGTATCATTGCCTGCAAGTGGTTTATCAGAACTGGCTGGTTTTATCCGTAAAAACTTTGAAGTTAAAGTAACCATATTTGAGGCTGATCTGACCCTGGCAGAGAGCTGCACCTCATTATTCGCTTTGCTAAAAAGTGAAGAGCTTACCGCTCATATTTTGATCAATAATGCAGGTTTAGGCAATTGGTCGTGGTTTGAGGATAAGAATATAGGCTTTTATAAAAAGCAGATTGAGTTGAATGTAATTGCCCCGGTATTGCTTACTCATTTGTTTTTAGCACAGCTTGATGAAGAGCGCACCGCGTATTTGTTAAATGTGGGTAGCCTGGCAGGCAGGTTTGTGATACCTAAAAAGCAGGTGTACGGGGCTACCAAATCGTTCATCAACTACTTTACCCGGTGCTTGCAATTGGAGATGGAGCGTTCAAACATCAGTATCAGCCTGCTTAGTCCGGGCGGAATCAATACCAAGCCAGAGTTGCTAGTGCTTAATCATACACTGAAAGGTATTGCAAAAGCTACCATTACCGAACCCGACAGGGTGGCTTATGAAGCCATCCACGGTATGTTTTTGGGCAAAAAGGAAATTATCCCCGGTGGCGTTAACAAGCTGATGGTGGTGCTGAACGCCATTTTGCCGGGATTTATTAAAGATATGATCATTAAAAGCAAGTTAAAGCCGGTGGTGAAATTGTGAGGGATAAAAATAAAAGCTCTGTGATCCTCTGTGTTTTTTTCTCAGCTTCTCCGTGGTAAAAATTAACCGCAAAAACACTGAGAAAAAGCGCAGAGGGCACAAAGATTAAATTTAAAGCTTAACAGCCAGGCGTCCCGATGGGGCAATGCAAGCTGATAATTGCGCCCTTAGGGCGCCTGGTTGAAAAAATTGTTGTTTAGCTTAAAGCCATTATCTTTGAAAGGTATAATCAACCTTTTAAAGTGGAAAACAGCGAAAGCACTGTTATTAATTTAATTAAGGAAGGGAATGAGCGGGCATTTGAAAAAGTATTCAGGGAATATTTTAAAAGCCTGCATGCTTATGCTTATATATTTATAAAAGATGATGAACAGGCTGAAGAGATTGTCCAAAATATTTTTTGCCGCATTTGGGAGAAAAGGGAACAGCTTAAAACCGATGGCTCGTTAAAGGCGTACCTGTACCGCTCAATTCATAACGAAAGTGTAAATTATTTGAAACACCAAAAAACGCGGGCAGCTTTCCAGCTTCATTACAGCAATGAAGATCAAACCACTGGTGAAGCATCAGAAAAGATAATGGCTGCAGAGTTGGACGGACATATTCAAAAAGCTTTAAATGAGCTCCCGCTTCAGTGCCGGATCATCTTCCAGCTAAGCAGGTTTGAAAATTTAAAATACAAACAAATAGCCGATCAGCTTAACCTGTCGGTAAAAACGGTTGAAAGCCAAATGGGCAAAGCATTAAAGGTGTTGAGGTTAAAGCTGGCTGAGTTTTTACCAATTGTTTTATATATTATTATACGGTTATATAAATGAGCGCAGATAAAAAACATATAGCTGATGATGTGCTGGTAAAATACCTGCTGGGCGAAACCAACGCAGCAGAAACCCGGGAAACTGAACAATGGATAAATGAAAATGAAGCCAACCGGAAGTACTATGCCGATTTTAAACTGATCTGGCAGGAAAGCGAGCGCATTGCTGCAAACAACAACCCTGATGAAGACGGGGCATGGATGCGCCTGCAAAATCGCATCAATATAAATAATGATCAGCAAATTCAGCCAGTAAAGTCCGCATCAAAATTTACCTGGTTAAAAATTGCTGCATCCATATTGCTGATAAGCGTTATCGGCTATTTTGCATATGATCAATTTTTCGGTACAGAGCTCATTAGTAATAGTAGCTCGGTAGCATTAACTCAAAATTTGCCTGATGGTTCTTCGGTTACACTAAACAGCAACTCACAGCTTAGCTATCCAAATCATTTCAGTGGTGGCCAAAGATTGGTGCAATTAAACGGTGAAGGTTTTTTTAAGATCACTCCCGATAAAACAAAACCTTTCATTATAAAAATAAATACTGTAACGATTAGCGTTGTTGGTACGTCATTTAATGTGAAGAACATTAAAGGCAAAACAGAAGTGATAGTTGAAACAGGCATTGTAAAAGTTAATGCTAACGGCAAACAGGTGCTGCTGCACCCGGGCCAAAAGGTAATTGCTAACGGAGCCATCAGCAATCTCACGGTGCAGGAAACCAGGGGCAGCTTGTATAATTATTATATAACCAAAGCCCTTGTTTGCGACCGTACGCCTTTGTACGAACTGGTTGACAAGCTTAACCAGGTTTACGGCAGCCAGATACAAATTGCCAATAAAAAACTGCATAACTTGCCGATCACAACAACATTTAAGGGCCAGACCTTACAGCAGGTATTAAATGTTATTGCCGAAACTTTCAAAATCAAAGTTGAAAGCAAAGGGAACCTGATCCTTTTAAAATAGCCCGTGATGCAATCTAAATTTATTGTTCAGCTTAATGGGTGGCTTTTACTTTTGCTAACTATTGCATTGTTACCATGCCATGCGCAGCCCGTATTAAATCGCAATATCACCATGAATGTAAGCAGCCAGCGGCTTGGCAGTGTGTTACAGCTGATGGAAGAGCGCGGCAAATTCAACTTCTCCTACAACAGCAACCTGATCCCTAAAGATAGCCTGGTAAATATCCACGTGGCCAATCAAACCGTTAAGGAGGCGCTTGATCAGCTATTGAAAAACCGGTTTGAATACCGTGAAGCAGAAAATTATGTAATTCTGCGCTATGCACCATCGCAACTGGCAATGGTTACTGATAAGTTTTTAAATGAAGATCAGTATTGTACCATCAGCGGCTATATAGCTAATGAGCACAATGGCCAAAAACTGGGGAATGCCAGCGTGTATTGCAGGCGCACATTAGAGTCGACACTTACTGATGCCGGGGGACATTTTGAGATCAGGGTTAAAAACGAAAATCAGCCGGTAACGATAACTGTAAGTAAGGAGAATTATAAAGATACATCCATCACCTTTTTATCGGATATAAAAGTAGTTGACGATAAAGCCGGGAACGATAAGAATTTCAGTTACCTGCCCGGGGATCCTTCCAGGCTCGAAAAGTCGGGCGTAGGCCGTTTTCTTGTTTCGTCCAAACAAAAAATACAATCGCTAAATCTTGGGGGCCTCATTACCCAGGCGCCTTTCCAGGCTTCGCTTGTACCGGGGCTTGGTACACACGGGTCATTAAGCGGGCAGGTAGTTAACGCCGTTTCACTTAACCTTATAGGTGGTTACAACGCAGGTGTTGACGGTACTGAGATAGGCATATTTAACCTTGATAAAGGCGATGTCAGATCCTTTCAGTTGGGCGTTTTGTTCAATACGGTTGGAGGCACAGTAGGTGGGATCCAAATTGCAGGCGCTTTTAACCAGGTGCTAACCAATACAAGCGCTTTCCAGCTGGCAGGAGGCTTTAATAGCGTGGAGGGCAACGTTAGTGGTGTTCAATTGGCAGGAGGGTTTAATGAATCTAATAAATTGGATGGCGTACAGGTTGCCGTGCTTAATGTTGCAGGTGGTAATGCATCGGGCGTGCAGTTCGGGGTTATGAATGTGGCACAAAAAAAATTCAACGGAATTCAGTTTGGCGGCTTGTTCAATTACGCGCAAAACTTACATGGGATGCAGTTCGGGCTCATCAATACTTCTGATACCTCATCCGGCGTAAGCATCGGCCTGGTAAACTTTGTACAGCATGGCTATCATAAAGTTATTCTAAACAGTAATGAAACAACGGATGTTAACCTGTTATACAAAACAGGTACGCCCTGGTTTTATAATATTTTTATTGCGGGTACAAATCTCTCAACAAAAAACAAGCTATATGCCTACGGTTTGGGTTATGGTAACGAGTTATCAGTTTTCAAATTCCTGGCCTTTAACACGGAGGCTACCGCAAGATATTTATACCAGGGTAACGGCAGGTATCTGAACATGCTTTACCGGTTGGATGGAACATTAAATATTAAACTCAGCCGGTCGTTCAGCATTATGGCCGGCCCGTCATTAAACTTTTATTATACCGATCAAAAGAACCCGGTTAACGGATATCAATTTGTTGCCAACCTGCCCAATCACCATCCAACCAACAACCCTCATTATACCCGGTGGATCGGGTGGACAGCAGGGATCAGCATATTTTAGCAATTACCTTTATTATTTCAGTGCAGCCAGGGCAATTTTCGCCATATCTTCCAGCGATTTTTTTGGTGTTTTTGTTTGATTTTTTATTTTGCTATTGGATGACAAATAGAAAAATACAAAAGCCTGATTTATTATTTAGGATGATTCGTAGAGACGCGAAGCATCGCGTCTAAAACCATTAAGGTAGTCATCATGATTAGAATTATTTGCCTGGTTTATGAAAGGTGTTGGCAACCTTTCCGCAGTTAGACGCGATGCATCGCGCCTCTCTACAAGTACGTATATTTATAATTCCCTATTCCAAATGAAAAACCTTTTCCAAATTCACAACCACCGGAGAGTTATCCGGGTTTACATCCATAATATCGGCCATATAATCCCACCACTTTTTCATGATAGCTTCACTACCTAAATTTTGTACTGAGCCTTTGCTGCTTAGTTTTTGCACAGCAAATAAAATATCGGTTTCTTCATCAAAAAAAATACTGTAGTCACTTATGCCGTTTTCCTTCAGCAGTTGCTGAAGTTCGGGCCAAATCTCATCATGCCGCTTTTTGTATTCGCCCTTAAAGCCCGGCTTCAGTTTCATTTTAAAAGCTATTTTTTCCATTGTGTTTTTTAGGTTGACGAATTTTTAACAAATTTTCTTCTATTATTTAATTGGTTAGCGTTCACTAAACTGAATGGTTACCGGCCCAACCAAACCCGATTTTAACAGTGGCGATTTTTCATCATAAAAATTGTGCGTTGCGAAGGTTAGCCGTTTGCTGTTTCGGGGTTGCCCGTTAACCAGCCATTCAGGCCAGCGTTCATCCTTTACACCGTCATCCGGAAATTTTGAATCACCAATCAGCCTGTTTGGCCAAAGGTTTACCACCTCAATTTCCAACTTATTCCCTTTTTTTAATACGGCAGCGGTAACATCCACCCACCATGGCGCCGTCCATACAACACCCAGATCTTTACTATTAAGCTTTATGCGGGCTAGGTTATTTATTTCGCCGAGATCAAGGTAGATGCGGCCGGTTTTACCGGGATTGATATTGGCAGGCAGATCAAAAACTTTTTTGTATACCGCAGTTCCGGAATAATATTTTATCCCGTCTTCGGGCCTGGTAGTCCAATCCTGTAATTTATTAAAGGTGATGCTTACCGGGCCACCCCATTTAGGATCAAACTTAACTTGCCATGGGCCATTTAATGTACTGATCATTTTGTGCGAAGTAAAGTTTTTGTTGATTGACGGTTTGGCGATGTTTCCTTTTGCAAAAACAACAAAAAAACTTTGATAAGCATCAAATTGCATAGGGATGCTAGTTTGCGAATCACCAGGCTTATACTCAGGCAATGGCCTGATCTCGCCGGTTATCGGGTCCCAGAGCTGTGGCACTCCCTTTACGCTTCTGAATGTTGCGTTAGTTTTTATGTTTCCCCCGGTACGGTTAGCTACAAAATACAGATCCCAATAGGCAGATGTACGGTGAGTATATCTTATTTGCCCGTCGGTTTCAAAATCAGGCTTTACATTCATTGCTTTTAACAATTCAGCTGTAAGCTCATATTCCGGGTAAAGGTTATCTATCATTTTGTCAAGTGCTCCGCCCCAAATTACTTTACCTTTTCCATAGATGTGTACTGTTTGTTTTTCGGGATGTTCATCTGCTCCCCAAATCACTTTTCCCAATTTGCTGATCTTTTCATCACATGCCGGGTAACCTGATAGTCCCGGTGATTTAACTGGCGGTCCACCAACCACAAGTGCGCCTGCCTTTACCAACTCACCAATCTTTTTCAGCAATGCAGGTGTCATAGTTTTTACATTGGGCAATACCATTATCCTGTAGCTTGCCCCACCCGGGAAAATTATCCTGCCGTTTTTTACACTTGCTTTATAAAGCTGGCCCGGTGCGCAACCATCAAAATTATAGCCTTTACGGTCCGGGATAACCACATCCCCCTCTATTGCCGAAAATGGCGGCCTGAATACATGTGGTGAGCCTTCGGGGGTTAAGTACAAAACATCGGCAACGGTATTGCCTTGTTGCAAAAGATAAGAACAACGGGAAACATATTGATGATAGCTGCCCACCATGGGCCACCATGTTTGGTTCCTGTCCCAATGCACACCGTATGGCCCCATAGTCATGCCCGGCCGCAGTGAATCTGCCAATACCTGATTTTGAAACGTGTGGAACACAAAACGGTTTATTCCGTTGGCAAATGCCCAATCGCCCTGGTTTTTCATCGCACCCGGGTATTGTTTCCACCCTTCATTATCCTGTGCGGTAAATGCCTCGGCAGGCACCAATGATTTTCCGTTTACATGCGCAATTGATGTGGCCTCAAAACAACTGAACGAAGAATTAAAGCCATAGCCCTTGCTCCAAAACTCCGCCATTGGCACATCAGCAATATTGCCCAGCTCCAAATCAGCAGTGGGATTCATATCATATGGTTCAATAGAAAGGCCGAGATTATTTTTGTGCCCGTATTTTTTTACAGCATCCGCATGGTATTCCAGCACCAACTCCTGCGATGTTTGGCGCAGATCCCACAAAAAACGTTCGCTTATTTCAAGGCTTTCAACAATATTACCGGCATATACCGGGTAAAACGGCAAAGGATCGTATCCTCTTCGCTTTATAAATTCAGCCCTGAAATGCGGCGTCCAGTTTTGAGCTCCCATTTCCCAGCTATCCATGTGCAGGCGTTTCAACCCACCCGCCAGTTTATTATTTGGCTTGCCGGTTTTTCTTAAAAGCTTACCCACATAATTATCCAGGTGAGCATTCAGGGCAACAGTATCAAATTTGTCGCTTTCAAAACCCAGGCCCGGCACGGGAGCCGGACGTGTTATAGCGCCGTTATTGCGGCTGCCGAATCTTACAATCGTCCAGTTGCCGGGCGGCACTATCCAGTTCAACGTTCCATCTTTTTGCAGCTTACCGGTAAGGTCAATTATTTTATTTTTTGTGATGATTGCCTCCGGGGGTAGTTGATCATACACAGGAAGCGAAGGCAAAAACTGCTTCACTCCTTTTACCGATGAATAGGGAGCGCGGTAATACAGCGCTTTTTCATTTATATCATCTATTTTTTTGCTGATGGATGGCGATGGATAGGCCAGCACGGCTACATCTTCATAAAAATCATCCCATTGTTTTTTTAGTTCAGGCGTAAATGCGCCTTCACCAAAATAGGGTTTCATTGGTGCAGGTTTGGGAAGGATTATTTTTTGATTATCACCACTTGTTACATTTACGGTACTTGATACCAAATGCTGCATAGATTGGCTTGCCGGCACCCATGGCCCGCCGCTGCCTGTCCAACCGGGGCCTATTCCTAAAGTTATTTCAATACCCAGCCTTTCAGCTTCTTTAACCGCATGCTTAAATAGTTCCTGCCATTCATCACTCAAAAAATCAACCTTACCACGCGGGATGCCCACATTTACTTCCAGGAAGATCAGGTTTCCGATCCCTGCTTTTTTCATAGCTTCCAGGTCTTTTGTGATAGACCGGGCCGTCATGTTGCCATCCATAAAGTACCAGTAAACACCCGGCTTTGCGCTGGCCGGCGGATTGATGAATCCTTTCCTGAGGTTGCTTAGCTGGGCATTTGCCAATTGCGGGCAATACATCCAAACAATCATTAAAAAGGAAGCAACAAAAAGGCGGGTAAATATTTTTTGGGCTTGCATAGTTTTAAAGCGGAATTTACAAATCTATTTTAATACTATTTTACTTGCAGGGCTATTTAAAATTACAGGAGCAATTTAGTTTTTAAAACTTCAAATAACTAGTGCCACGTAAAACATGGATTGACTATAAACAGGTAGCTCCGGTAAGCGCAATGGCTACGCTTGCTTCGATTCAGAAGCATAAGCAATTTTTTTCAAAAAACACTGACACTAATTTGTCAGTACTTTTCGCGTTTTTTAGGACAGTAAATAAGGCAAAAAGTGCGTTATTAAGGCAGAAACGAACTTTTTAGCAAGCCGGGGCGACCTTTCACTGTTTCACCCAGTTCACATCGTTTCACTGTGTACAGCAACGTAAAACTATACTATTATACAGATATAGTTTACATTGGGCATCGGTTTGGGTTTATTCGCCCCGGCTAAAAAACGTGATTTCCCTGCCCAGGCGCTTCCGTATTAAATTATCTTTATATTCGTGTTAGTTTAAAATGCAGATGAATGCCCACAATTCATTTACTGACCTGGAATTAACCGACTTATTGAAGTCGGGAAGCCAGTCTGCATTTACTGAAATTTACGATCGCTATAGTGGGTTATTGTATATTTTTGCCTGTAAAACTGTAAAGGATGAAGACCTGGCAGAGGACCTTGTACAGGAAATTTTTATTTATTTGTGGGATAAAAGGCAAACTATAACTTTCAACTCCTCATTATCATCCTATCTGTACACCGCACTACGATATCGATTTTTCGACCTTGTTGATAAGCAAAAAGTAAGGTCGGATTATGTACAGGCCTTTCAATTATTTATAGAGAAAGGAGAATACCAAACCGATAACTATATTATTGAAAAGGAGCTTACCGCCATTATTAATAAAGAGATAAATAACCTGCCTGCAAAAATGCGCGAGATCTTTTTATTAAGCCGTAAAGAAAACCTGGACAATAAGGAAATTGCGGCGCGCCTTGAAATCTCCGAAAAAACGGTTAAAAACCAGTTAAGCATGGCTTTAAAAACCCTTAGGGTTAAATTGGGCTTGCTTACATTTATCTTCCTTTTACTTAATCATTAATAAATCAACATTTTTTTAATTTTTAACCGGGACTATTTACCGGGTTAACCTACATGTAGTTGACCGGGCAGGTTAAGGCGCGGTAGCTACAGATGAAAAAACGTGATGCAAAAGATTTGATCAGTAAATATCTTAGGGATGACATAAGTCCCGAAGAGCGGATATTGGTTGAACAATGGTTTATTAAAGATTTACAAGACAGCCCCGATTTGCCAACGCCTGATAGAATTGAAACAGTGGATAAACGGATCAGGGAGAATTTATTAAAACACATAGGTGAGCAAAAAGCTGTTGTAAAGCCTATAAATATGTGGCCGCGCATTTTAGCCGCCGCATCTGTATTATTATTTGTGGTTATTGGCGGCTATTATATTTTACACAAGCCGCAGGTGAAGCTCCAAATGGCCGCTAATAATATTCATGATATTGCTCCCGGCGGTAACAAGGCTATCCTAACCCTGGCAAACGGCAAACAAATTGTATTAACGGGCGCTAAAAATGGCCAACTGGCAACGCAGGGAAATATTGTTGTTACTAAAAGCGCCGATGGTGAGTTAATTTATAATGTTCAAGCCGAAAATAATAATACCGAAGTTGTTTATAATACCATGGCCACCCCACGCGGCGGCCAATACCATTTAAAACTGGCTGACGGCACCAATGTATGGCTTAATGCGGCATCATCTATAAAATATCCAACAGCATTTACAGGCAAAAGCCGGGAGGTTGAAATTACCGGAGAAGCTTATTTTGAAGTTGTACATAACGCGGCAATGCCCTTTAGGGTGATAAGTAATGGTCAGAAGGTTGAAGTATTAGGCACTCATTTTAATGTGAATACCTACAACGATGAACCCGCGATAAAAACCACTTTAATTGAAGGCAGCGTAAAGGTTACCACCGCTAAGCATAACGCCATGCTAAAACCCGGGCAGCAATCTGTTATCAACAGCGAAGATAATGCGCCGATAAAAATAATTGACAATGCCGATCCCGAGCAGGTGCTGGCCTGGAAAAATGAGGAATTTAATTTTAGTGAAACGGATATCCAGGCTGTTATGCGGCAGATAGGCCGCTGGTACGATGTGGATATTGAATATGCCGGTAAAATACCCGGCGACCGGCTTTCGGGAACTTTTTCGAGGAATCTTACAGCTTCAAAAGCTTTAAAATTATTAAAATTCAGTGGTATTAACTTTAAAATAGAAGGGAGAAAGATTATCGTAAACTAAACTTTTACTCACTCTCAATTACCGGCTGCAAGGTTGCCCGGTAGCGGTGATCCATAAAAAAACCGGAAAGTGGTTGCAACACAATCCGGCAAGCAGTATGGGTAAACCGAATCAAACTAATTAAGCTAACAAGTTTTTCACTAACCCAAAACCATACAAAAGTATGCAAAATTCTACTTTTTGTTTGCCTCGCTATAAATATAAGGGGCTTAAAAAATTACTCCTGGTTATGAAGCTAACCACTTTAATAATTTTAATAGGTTTTATGTATGTAAGCGCCGCTACCTACGGGCAGCGCATTAATATTAATGCACATGATATTACCATTGATAAATTATTTAAAGAACTAAAAAAACAAACCGGGTATTCATTTCTATATAAGTCAGGAATACTTAAAGACCTGCCAACAATAAACGTGGATATTACCGATGCCACCATAACCGAGGTGCTTGATAAATTCCTAAAGGACAGGCCCCTTGATTATTTAATTGTTGATAAAAACATTGTGGTGCGCCGCAAAGCAAATGCACCGGTAAAAGACAATGGCCCCATGCTATTTATAGGCAGGGTGCTTAACGAAGATAAAAAGCCATTGCCCGGTGTTACTATAAAAGTAAAAGGCGCACAGGTTGGGCAAACCTATACCAACGAGAAAGGAGAGTTTTCCATTCTTGCAATCAGCGAGGATGCTGTCTTACAGTTTTCGTACGTTGGCTATGAAAGCCAGGAGCTAAAAGTAAAAGGTCTAAAAAATCCTTTATCAATTGTACTAAAAGCAAGTTTAAGCAATTTAGACCAGGTACAGGTAACGGCTTATGGCACAACCACCAAACGCCTTAATACAGGTAATATAACAACCATTTCGGGTAAGGAGATAGCAGAAAACCCGGTACCCAATGTTTTACAGGCGCTACAGGGGCGTGTCCCGGGTTTGTTTATCCAGCAAATGACGGGTCAGGCTGCCAGCCCCTATTCTATAAACATTCGCGGGCAAAATAGCTTGCAGAATGTGACTAATGGCGCCAACCAGCCATTGATAATAGTGGATGGGGTTCAGTATCCTGGCGGTAAATTGCCGCTGCAGGCATTCGGGCAAAATCTATCCATAGTTGGCAGTAATAGCCTAAACTATCTGGACCCGCAATCAATTGCCAGTGTTGATGTGCTTAAAGATGCCGATGCCACCGCCATTTACGGATCACGCGGCGCTTATGGCGTAATTTTAATTACTACAAAAAGAGGGCAGCCCGGTGAGGCCAAACTAACGGTAAACAATTATACAGGTGTTAGCGTAAGGGGCACTACCCCGCAGTTATTAACCCTGCAGCAATACCTTGATATGCGCAGGGAGGCTTTTAAAAATGATGGTGCTACCCCTGGCCCTAATGACCTGGATGTAAATGGTACATGGCCTGCGGATCGCAATACCGATTTTCAACATGTATTAACAGGCACCCATGCAATTACCAGCAGTACTAACGCCACCTATTCAGGCGGTGCAGGTAATGTAAGTTACCTGGTAGGTGCAAATTATAATGTTCAGAATAATATTGAGCGGAATACAGGCGACAACAAAGCTGTAGGACTAAATTTCAACCTCAACAGTACCAGTAAAAACGGAAAATTCAGTATCACTTTAGTAAATTCTTATTCGTCGACAATTAATACCGAAGTACCGGTAGACTTTTCGTTTTTAAGTAACGGAAGTGTAACAAGCGCACCCAATGCGCCGTCGTTAACAAACCCCGACGGAAGCTTAAACTGGAATGATTATCCGCAAAATCCACTGGCTGAGCTTAATCAGATCTATAAAAATGTCACTAATAACCTTACTTCAAGTACGCAATTAAGATATAAGCCCGTAGATGGCCTTTCTATAAACGCCAGCTTTAATTATAATAAGCTATCGGGCAGAGAGCAACTGATCCAACCCAGTTCCTATTTCGATCCAAATACCACTTTTTTCACAAATAGTGATTTAAACTTATATGATCAAAGTACCTGGACATTTGAGCCTAATGCTAATTATACAAGAAAACTGGGCGCAAAGGGCACCCTTTCAGTTACAGCGGGCGCCACTTTGCAGGGATATTCAGGATATAACCAAAATACATTTGGGAATAACTTTATTTCTGACGCGCTATTGTACGATCCAACATCTTCTCAAAAGGCCAACATATCAACCACTTATAATCAAACATTGCGCAGGTATCTAGGCTACTTTGGCATTATCAACTATAATTGGGACAATAAATATATTATTGACTTAAATGGTCGCCGTGATGGTTCAAGCAAATTTGGGGCAAATAACCAATTTGGTTCATTCGGCTCCGTTGGTGCTGCCTGGATAATAAGCGAAGAAGGCTGGTTCAAAAAAAGCCTCCCTTTTATAAGCTTTGCAAAGCTAAGGGGCAGCTATGGTACAGTTGGCGGCGATGGCATTCCTGATTACCTTACATTAAATACTTATAGCAAGGCAAACTCTTACGAAACAAACCTGGGGTTAGCCCCAACCGGGCTTGCAAACCCTTATTTACAATGGGAAAAAGACCTAAAAAAAGAAATAGGCCTTAACCTGGAGTTTTTAAAAGGCGCGATAAGCTTTGATGGCGATTATTATGATACAAGAGTTAGTAACCAGCTAACACCGCAATTTCTTTCAAGTGTAACCGGGTTTAGTGCTATAACCCTTAACCGCGACGCAGTAATACACAGCTATGGCTTTGAATTTGTTCTTACTACGCATAATATAAAAGGGAAAGATTTTTCGTGGACAACCGTCATTAACGGGACTGTGCCAAAAAGCATATTGGTTTCCTATCCCGGGCTTGCAACTTCAGGCAATGTTAACTTAATAATCGGGAAATCAGTAAATGGTGTCAGGGCATATAAATATGCGGGCGTTAATCCACAAACCGGCACCTATAATTTTATCACCCGGAATGGCGCTATAACCGATGGTTCGCCATTTAGCGGCTTGCCCCAGTTAGATCAAAATTTAGATAAAACGCAATTTATTGATCTTAACCCTAAGTTTTACGGTGGCATTACCAACTCATTCAGATATAAAAGCTTTTCTCTTGACGTACTGATCACAGTAACAGACCGGGAAGGCAGAAACTCATTGGGTCAGGAAATTTTTCCTCCCGGACTCTTTGACGGAACCGGCTATAATCCAACCACTGCTGTTTTAAAACGGTGGCAAAAACCGGGGGATATTACCAATGTGGCAAAATTCTCCCAAAGCATTTTTAGCTTCTTTCCTTATGGCACTTTTGAGCAGAGCGCCGGCGCCTATTCAAATGCAACGTATGCAAGGCTCCAGAACTTAAATCTGTCATATGTTTTTCCGGCCAGCATTGCTAAAAAGGCAGGGTTAAGTGCGTTAAAAATATATGTACAGGGACAAAACTTGTTCACCGTATCAAAATACGGCGACCTTGACCCTGAAAACCTTGGTGCGGGTATGGCCCCCCTGCGCATTATTACCGGTGGTATTACTTTAACATTATAATTTAAAGTGTATGAAAATTCAAAATAAATTTATCAGACTGCGTTTCGAACATATATCCATGTTTTGTTTTATATGCCTAATTTCTATTACGGGATGCAAAAAATTTGTAGAGGTACCCTTACCTGTGAGTACAATAAGCGGGAACGCCGCATTTATAACCGATCAGTCATCTGCAGCCGTATTAAATAACATATACGGTTCTTTGGCCAGCTCCGGCACTTTTGACAGCTACCAGGGCATAGGGATCTATTCAGGGCTTTACGCAGACGAGCTAACACCGGCAACATCAAACCAGGTAATGACAGCCTTTTACGGTGACGCTGTTCAAAGTGCGAATACTTCCATTTACTGGACAAGGTTTTATCAACAAATTGCTACAACCAACGTGGCAATTGAACAAATCCCCCTGCAAGCCAAACTTACCCACAAGAACCAGTGGCTTGGAGAAGCTTATTTTTTAAGGGCTTTTATGTATTCATATCTTGTTAATTTATACGGGGACGTCCCATTGGCTATTACTTCTGACTATAAGGTGACCAATGCACTTGCCCGTGCACCCAAAAGTGATGTGTATAAACAAATAATTGCCGATTTAAAGCAAGCGCAAAGCCTGCTTACCGATGATTATATGGATACAAGAGGTAGTACAACTACTGACAAGGGAAGGCCAAACAAATTAACAGCCACTGCGCTGCTTGCCCGTACTTATCTGTATACGGCAGATTATGCAGATGCAGAAGCACAGGCATCGGTACTGATCAGCAATCCTAATTTAAAGCTTACCGCACTTGCCCAAACATTTTTAGCTAACAGCGATGAAACCATTTGGGCGCTTGCCATTGAACCAACTGATTTGACCCCTTATGAAAAGGATTACGCTGCTTACAATGATGGAACGCCGACGGTTATCCCGGCAGGTAAAAAACTATCTACTTATGTATATGTATCGTTAAGCCCTCAAATGATCAAGGCTTTTGAAACGGGCGACCAAAGGTTTACCACATGGTCAAGGCCGGTTACTACAACGGATGCACCTGTAACCACTTATAATCTGGTAAACAAATACAAGTCGGCTGTAAATGGTGTGGAATACATTATGATTTTCAGGCAGGCCGAACAATACCTGATCCGTGCCGAGGCGCGTGCTATGCAAAACAATTTAAACGGCGCCAAGGCCGATCTGGATGTTGTGCGCACCCGTGCCGGGCTTAGCGGTGTTACTGTTTCAACACAGGCAAACATGCTTGCTGCTGTTTTACATGAACGCCAGGTGGAGATGTTCACCGAATTGGGCGCCCGCCTTTTTGATTTAAGAAGAAGCGGGACGATAGATGCAGTTATGGGAGCTGTTGCACCTTCAAAAGGCAGCAGCTGGCAAAGCTTTATGCAACTGTGGCCAATTTCCAGCCAGGATATATTGACCGATCCGAATCTTAAACAAACCCCTGGTTACCAACCATAATACAAACATCAATAACAGTGTGGCAGTAGATTAAACAGCTGCCACACTGTTTCCAACCAACCTTACAGAAAGAAGCAATTTCACAATTGCCAGGCCACATACAGCCAGGCAGCCTGTGACAACTATGTAATTATTAATTTATAAAAACAGACAACAAATGAAACTAATTAAAAAAATGAGCATGATAATAAGCGGCGTGCTTATGATATCAGCAGGTGCTTTTGCACAAAATAAACCAAACTTTACCATCCATGGCGATTTAAAAGATCTGGCGACTCCGCCCGCCAAAGTCTATCTTATTTATGCCCCGTTTTTAAACCAGCCAACAGACAGCGCCACAGTTACCAATGGTAAATATGAATTTAAGGGCTATACAGAAGAAGCCATTGGCGCTGAGCTTAGCCTTACCGCTAAAACCGACCCTGCAAACCCAAAAGGCAAGGCCACAATTATTTTGGACAAAGGCGAATTAAATGTAATAACAAACCAAACGTTTGATCAAATTACCGTAACAGGTTCAGGCGCAAAGGCACACAGTGATTTTGCCGGCGCTATAAATAAAGGCCATGCGGAAATATTGGCGGTAAACAAAGATATGGCCAATGATAGCTTTAAAAATGATGCTGAATATAAAAAGGCGGTAACAGCACGTTTTTATCTCGCCATATCCTCAAGTCTTAATGATCTGATAGTATTTATGCGCGCTAACCCACAATCGCCGGTTAGCCCTTACCTGGCTTATGTATTAAGTTCTTCGGGCTTTGTAACACATGCCATGAGCGATACACTGGCACAAAATGTCCCAAATTTAAGGGAGCCTACAAAATTACACCTGGCTATAACTGATGTAATAGCTAAACAAAAAGACCTTGATAATAAAGCGGCAGCCAATAACAAAGAGCTGGATAGCAAAGCCCCGATTGGCAGCAAAGCAATTGAATTTACTCAGCCGGATGCAAACGGTAAACCTGTTAGCCTGGCATCGTTTAAAGGCAAATATGTACTGGTTGATTTTTGGGCAAGCTGGTGCGCCCCGTGCCGTGCCGAAAACCCAAATGTTGTAAAAGCGTATGACACTTACAAAAGCAAAGGGCTTTCCATATTAGGCGTATCGCTTGATGGTAAAAACACCAAAGCAGCATGGCTTGCCGCCATTAAAAAAGACGGATTAACCTGGACACAGGTATCTGACCTTACCGGCTGGAACAACGAAGTTGCCAAGCTATACGGTGTTCAAGCTATCCCGCAAAATTTCCTTATCGATCCTAATGGCAACATCATCGGTAAAAACCTGCGCGGGGATGAATTGAATAAAAAACTGGCTTCGTTATTTAACTGATAAAATCAGCTTATAAATATTTACATGAACACTAAACAACTTTTAGTTTCGGCTTTGGCTGTGTTGTTATATTGCAATGCCGGCGCCCAAACCATCCCGCTTGATAAAGCGGTGCGCACAGGTAAGCTGGCTAATGGCTTTACCTATTATATCCGTAAAAACAGCGAGCCGCAAAAACGGGTACAATTATACCTGGTTAATAAGGTGGGCTCGGTTTTGGAAGACGATGACCAGCAGGGACTGGCCCATTTTATGGAGCACATGAACTTTAACGGTACCAAACATTATCCTAAAAATGATTTGGTTGACTACCTGCAAAAGGCAGGCGTACGTTTTGGCGCCGACCTTAACGCTTACACCAGCTTTGACGAAACGGTTTATGAGCTGCCCCTGCCAACTGATGATGCAACAATGACTGCAAGCGGCCTGAACATTATGCGCGATTGGGCACAGGAAGCGCTGCTTGATTCAGTTGAGATAGAAAAAGAACGCGGCGTGGTGCTTGAAGAAGAACGCCTTGGCAAAGGTGCAAGTGATCGCATGGCCAGGAAGTTTTACCCGATAATGCTTAACCACTCGCGCTATGCTGAGCGTTTGCCAATAGGTATTGATAAGGTGCTTATAAATTTTAAACCGGCCGTCATCAAACGTTTTTATCATGACTGGTACCGCCCTGACCTGCAGGCGTTGATTGTAGTGGGTGACGTAAATGTTGATGAAGTGGAGAAATTAATCCGCGGGCAATTCGCCGATCTTAAAAACCCGGCAAATGAAAGGCTACGAACAAAATACAGTGTTCCCTTAACCGGGCATGGCCAGTTCTTAACAGTTACTGATAAAGAAAAAACATCGACAGAAATTGAGATCTTATACAAGCATAAGGCTCCTGTATTAAAAACCGAAACAGATTACCTGGGATCAATTAAGCGCAGTTTGTTTAACCAGTTGTTGGCCGCACGCCGTTATGCCGAAATAAGCCAGGAAACCAAGCCTGCATCTACCAATATGAATGCCAATATCCAGGGTATTTTAGGCGGGCTTGATGCTTTTACCTTTGACGTAACGCCAAAAAGCGGGCAGCTGCAACAGGCTGTTGAGCAAAGCTGGCTGATAGTTGAAAAAATAAAACGTTATGGTTTTACACAGGCTGAGCTTGACCGGGCAAAACAAAACTACCTGCGATCGTTAGAAAACGGGTTAAAAGAAAAAGACAAAACACCGTCTGACAGCTATGTAAAAGAATACCAGCGCCTGTTTTTACAGCAGGAGGCTTCGCCGGGTATTGTTTGGGAGAATGATTTTGTAAAAAAACATATTGACCAGGTTAACCTTGCAGACATAAAAGCGGTAATGGATGATTACTTTAAGTCGGCAGATGTTGATATGCTGGTACTTGCTCCTGAAAAAGATAAAAGCACGCTTCCTGATTCAGCCACCATTTTATCATGGATAAATAATGTAAATAAAAGTGATATCAAGCCGTTTAAGGATGATGAGGTGAGCCAAACCTTGCTTGCCATAAAACCAAAACCGGGTAAGGTAATTGCAAAAAGCGCTGTATCGCAAATAAATGTTACTGAGCTTACCTTAAGCAATGGTGTTAAAGTTATTTTAAAGCCGACTGATTTTAAAAACGACGAGATTCGTTTTACGGCATTCAGTCCGGGTGGCACTTCATTGTATAACGATGCTGATTATGATAATGCGGCAAATGCGGCGGCACTTATGAGTCGTTTTGGCCTGGGTAATTTAAACCCGGTGCAACTTTCAAAAGTATTAAATGGCAAACAGCTCAATGTAGCGGCCAGCATAGCAGCACGTTCCGAAAATATTAACGGCAATACCTCCATTGCAGACCTGGAAACAGCGTTGCAGTTGGTTTATATGCAGTTTACCCAGCCGCGTAAGGATAGCACGCTGTTCAACAACATTATTAACAATGCAAAGGAATCGCTTACCAACAGGTATGCTGATCCGAACAATGTATTTGCCGATACCGTGAATTATGTAATGGGGAATTATAGTTTCAGGTCATCACCTACAAGTGCTGAAAGATTGGATAAAATTTCACTGCAAAAAGCTTACAATATTTATAAAGAGCGTTTTGCCGATGCAACAGGCTTTACATTTGTTTTTGTTGGCAATTTTAATGTTGAAACAATTACCCCACTGCTGGAGCAATACCTCGGATCGTTACCGTCGCTCCATAAAAATGAAAAGCCGCGCGATCTGGGTATTCATATCCCTGCAGGCCAGCTTACCAAAAAGGTTTATAAAGGCACCGAGAACAAGGCAATAGTACGCCTGTTAATAAGCGGCGATTACCAGTACAGTGCCCAAAACAACTTGTTGTTAAAAGCCCTTGGCGATATTTTACAGATAAAAGTACTGCAACACCTGCGCGAGGAAGAAAGCGAAGTGTACAGCCCCAGCGTACAAACACTGTACAATAAATACCCAAAAAACAGGTACGCTTTTACCGTGTCATTTGGCTGTGCCCCTAAAAATACCGACCACCTGATAGATCTGGTTAAAAAAGAAATGGAAACCCTTGTAAGCAATGGCGCAGAAGCGGACGACATTCAGAAATTTAAAGCCGCCTATGAAAAAAATGTAGAGCTGGCTTTAAATGATAATGGCTTTTGGCTGGGTTATCTTTCCTGTCAGTATGAGAATGATGAAAATGTATTACAGGTGCTGGATGCCAAAACAAACCTTGCAAAAGTGACACCCGAAACATTGAAACAGGCAGCACAAATATATTTAACCGGTAATAATATCATCCGTTTTGAATTACTGC
>JAQBOS010000469.1 GCA_028287925.1 Mucilaginibacter sp.
AAAGCTATCAACTCTCGCTTTTTAAAACTTGACCGGGGCTGGGTTTTTAAATACGGCTTGAAATACCCTTGAATTAAACGCAAATGCCATTTTAATTCTATTTCTTATTTTTACCGGACAACAGTGAGTCAAGAATCAAGAAGTTAAGAATCAAGATATAAGTTTATGGATAGGTAATTATCAACTAATTTAACGCCTGAACAAACCGTGCTTATACATCATATTGACTGGCCTCAATTATTTTCATCTTGATTCTTGGCTCTTGACTTCTTGCTTCTTGATTTTAACTGGTCTTTAATTAATCACCCCATTGGGGTGATTTTTTATTATATTAGTATGCCTTAATTTGTATACATGGTTATCAATTAAGTTGTAACCCATTTATGTACCTGTTTTGAATAGATCAACACATTCTGTACGCCTCCCTGTAATTTTTGTTTGGGTATTTTGCATTGTGCTTATGTGTAATAAGGCAGCGGCGCAGAAATACGCATTTGCGCATTATGACATTGAGGACGGTCTTATCCAATCGCAGGTAAATAATTTGTACCAGGATAATACCCATCGCCTATGGATAGCCACGCTTGGTGGTGTTAGCCGTTTTGACGGGCATGATTATTTTAACATCTCGAAAAGTACCGGCCTCCCAAACAATTTTGTATTTGAAATTCACAGTGATGCAAAGGGAACGGTTTGGCTTGGCACTAATATGGGCCTGTCATCAATAAAAAATGAAAAAGTATTTAACTACCCTGTACCTGCTGATGCCAAAAAAAGCTGGGTAACACATATTGCCGAAGAGCAGAGCGGTGCGATATGGGTCACAATGAGCAACCATTTGTACAAAGTAATTAATAACAGGATGCAAAGGGTACAAATGCCCGATAGCCTTAACTATTCGGTTACCTGTATTGTTGCAGATAAAACCGGGAGCTTATATGTGTCATTTATAGAGAAAGGAATATACAAGCTGGAAAACGGCAAGTGGATCTTGTATGCGCCATTTGCAGGGGAGATAAGATCGGCTTACGTATTTAAAATGCAGTTTGATAAGTTTGATAGTAAAAAACTGTACCTGCTTGCACCAAAGGGTTTATTTATAGCGGTTGATAAAAATATAAGCAGGTATCAAAATAAAGATGTCGATGCCAATGCAGGCCCGCTGATGAGCTTTGAGCAGGATTATGATAATAACCTATGGATAGGAACGCAACGTGGCGCTTATTTTGTAAGCAAACAAAAAACCATCCATTTTACCGGTGGTAATGGCTTAACCAATAATGCGGTATCAGATATTTACTGTGATAACGACCATAATGTATGGTTAGGAACAAACGGGAGCGGGCTGTTCAGGTACGAAGGCGCAGGCCATGTAATTTATGATGAGTCGCAGGGGATAAATGTAAACCAGGTGGTAATGAGCATAGCTCACGATAAAAGTAACAATATTTTACTGGGCACTGCAGGCGGTGGTATTATGAAATACAGTAAAGGCTTATTAAGTAAACTGTGGCAACCGTCAATGGGGCCTGGCACATCAATTATCCAAAGTCTTTTTATTGATAAAGATAAAAACGTTTGGATAGGGGCAGATCGTGGCGGCATCTGGAAATACGATGGTACAAGCTTTAAGCTGATAAGCGGAACGGAAACCAGGTCGATCAATTTTATAACGGTTGATAGTAACAATACCATGTGGATAGCAACCCCGCAGGGATGCTATTACTATGAAAATAATGAAATGACCTTTGTGCAGGGATTAACATCTTTTACCTCTGCAATTATTTCGTGTGGAAAAGATTCAATACTGATGGGAAGCCAGGAGGGCGTAAAACTTGTTGTAAACAAGAAAATTGTATCCGGGTTTAAGCTGGGCAGGTTAAATTCATCGGCTATTCTTTGCATTATGCAGTATAATGATAAGGTTTTAATTGGTACGGATGACAGGGGCTTGTTTATATGGGACAAGCACAATAAGCTCCAAAATTACGATATAAAGGATGGGTTTAAAGCAAACAGCATATACAGCCTTGTTACGGATAACAACGGTGTTATATGGGCAGGCACCGGGCGGGGTATAAACCGGCTGACTATTAAACCGGGCAGCATGGAATGCAAAATTCAGCAAGCCGGGACCTCAAGAGACCTGATAGTAGAAGCTAACCAGAATGCTGCCCTTTATGATAATGGGAAAGTGTTTTTTGGCACAACCAAGGGCATAATTGTATTTAACACCAATATTGAACCATTACCTGAAAAACCGCCACACGTGTTGATCCAGGGTATAAAATTATTTTTAGATGGTAATAAAGGCACCCAACCATTAAATGAAGAACCGGGTGCCGGTATAAAATTATCCGCATCGCAAAATCATTTGGTTATATCTTTCCAGGGCGTTTATTTGAAAAATCCGGATGAGGTAACTTACCAGTATAAGTTAACCGGTTTGGACGACCAGTTTTGCTGGCCCGTAAAAAGCAATACGGTCGACTATCCATCTCTGCCGCCGGGTAAATATACCTTTGAGGTAAAAGCGCTTAGTCCCGAAGAGAAGATCCCATCAAAAACAGCTATTCTTAAATTTGAGATAGTGCCTCCTTTTTATCAAAAAACAATATTCCGTGTGCTGGGACTGGCCTTTTTAGTTTTGTTGGGGTTTGTGATCCAGTATTTTCTACACCGGCACCAAATAAGTAAAAAACAGGCCCTTGAAACTTTAAAGCGCGAAGAAAAGCAAAAGCTAAGGCGGCAAACCGCCGAGGATTTTCATGACGACCTTGGGAATAAACTTACGCGCATTACCGTACTATCTGACGTGCTGAACACCAAACTGGATAAAGATAAACTTGATCAGAAAAACCTGGTGGAGCAGATCAGGCAAAATGCGGCAGCTTTGTACAATGGCACAAAGGATATCCTTTGGGCGCTTGACCCCAAGAGCGATAATTTATACGAAACGCTGATGCATGTAAAAGAAACCGGTATTGAAATGTTCCAGGATGTAAATATTGATTTTAGTTTTGAAGGGATTGCCGATAACTTTAGTCAGATAAAGCTCCCCATGGAATACAGCCGGAATATTACCATGATATTTAAGGAGCTTTTGACCAATACGCTTAAACATGCCGATGCACACAATGTTGAGGTAAGCCTTAGTCAGCCCGAGAAAACCAGCCTTATCATAAGGATAACTGACGATGGTAATGGTTATGACGAAAACAGGGCGAAACGGGGGCATGGCCTTGTAAATATAAGATCGAGAGCCAGCCGGATAGGCGCACAATTTAAAATAGGCAGCGCCGGCCAAAAAGGAACAACTGCCGAATTGCAGGTTAAACTGAATACTAATATGTAATGTTATGAGCCGTAATATACAGGTAACTATAATTGAGGACGACGATACCATCCGCAGCGGATATTCATTTTTGATAGGGAATACAGAAGGATATGAAGTGGTATCGTCCTATTGCTCCTATGAGGCGGCCGCGCTAAAGATCGCAAATGATAAGCCGGATGTGATATTGCTTGATATTGAAATGCCAGGCACAAATGGTATTGATGCTATCCCTAAGCTAAAAAAGCTTTTGCCGCATGTTTACATATTGATATTAACGGTTTATGAATCGGAAAAATTAATATTCGAGGCGCTGGCAAATGGTGCCGCAGGTTACCTGACCAAAAATACCGCCTCGGCCAAAATAATTGAATCAATAAAAGAAGTTAAAGAAGGCGGGGGGCCAATGAGCATCAATATAGCCAAAATGGTGATCAAATCGTTCCAGAAAAACCAGGAATCGCCACTGTCAAAACGGGAAACCCAGATCCTTGAACAGGTTTGCAACGGTAAAAGCCGCAGCCAGATAGCAAAAGAATTATTTATTGACCTTGAAACCGTACGAAGCCATATTAAAAACATTTACGTTAAGCTCGACGTAAATTCAAGAGCCGACGCTATAAAAACCGCCCGGGAGAATAAACTTATTTAAGATGCAAGAAGTTAAGAGTTAGGAAGCAAGAATCAAGAAGTCAAGAGTCAGGAATCAAGAGCCAGTATTTTTTCTTAATTCTTGACTTCTTGATTCTTGTCTCTTTTTTATTTTCTTTTATCTTGATTCTTGCCTCTTGACTTCTTGCCTCCATTCCCCCAATGTTATTCTTCAAAATTCCCCCCAATAGGGTGATACCATCGGCTTTTTATAACATTAACTTTGAGATGTACTATAACTGATCTCTCCTAAGTATATTAACCCTATAGACATTGCTTGTTTATAAAGGCGTTACACAATCAACCATACTTTAAGCACCTAAATTAACCATGAACATTAAATATATACCCATTTATACCGATGATGTTGAAAAACAACTAAGTTTTTTCACCGAAAAATTGGGACTCGAGATCAGCGGATGTAAAAATATCTTATTCGGGCAGGAATGTACCATCATAAAAACTAAGAACCCGGGTGTGTTTATAATGATACTTAAACAGGCACATGCCAATACTAACACCCCGCCTATAATTTTAAATACCGATGATTGCTTAAATGATTATCACAGCCTAAAAACTGCGGGAATTAACTTTTATAACGAACCGGAGTATTCGCCAATTGGTTTGGGGGCCGAATTTTCGGACCCATCGGGTAACCGCTATTTATTGATTGAAGAACGTATTTATAGTTAACCCTAATTAAATTTAACCTGCTATGGAATACCTGAAAATATTAAAAAACAATAACGTAATATACAGTGGCACCAGGAGCCATAAGCTTACCCAGCAGTCCAATACTGATTTTAGTATAAAATTTGTGTTCTCGGGCAATGAAAATTACAGTATCGGGCGGCGGAACTTATCCATTTACCCTGATTCGTTCCTGATATTAAACAAGGGAACTAATTACACAAGCGCTGTTGATTGTACGGTACCTGTGCACTCGTTTTCAATAAGCTTTGATGAAAAGTTTATGGATAATTTTAAAAACTGCTGGCAGCTAAAAGATGATACCCTGCTTAAACCTAATTATAACAACAGGCAGGAAAGTGAATTTAGTGAAACTATATACCCGTTTAAAGGCGATCTATTTTTTAATATTAAACATCTGAAATATCACCTTGATCACGGCGTGCAGGACGAAATGCTTATCAATGAATATTTGCACCATTGTTTGATCAGCTATTTTAAAATATATAACGAGGAAATCTTTCAAAAAGCGGAGCGTCTTAATTTTTTAAACCGGAGCACTAAAATTGAAATATTGCGCAGGTTAAACCTGGCGAAAGAATATTTATATACCAATTATAACCAAAACATTAGTCTTGATGATTTGGCCGAATATTCATGTTTATCTGTTAATCACCTTTTACGCACGTTTAAGCAGGCGTTTTATTTAACACCGCATCAGTTTTTGGTGCAATTACGCCTGCAACGGGCACAGGTACTGTTAAAAAATACTGATTACCCTGTAAATGAAATAGTAAGTCTGATAGGGTTTGAGTGCCCAAGCTCATTCATCAGGCTCTTCAGGGAACATTTTCAAACAACTCCTCTTAAATACAGGCAAAGTGCCTGATTGAGGGGTATTGTAAGGGCGACCGGTAGTTTCACAGCTGCCGGTTTTTTTGTGCCCTGGTGTGTCAAAATTATCATAATGGTGATTGCTGCACATATGAGGGTGATTACCGCACACCAGCCCGAAACCATTATGGTTAATATTACAATTAGGCACTTACCGGCTCCGGTAATGCCGCTATTTATTAATTATTAACAGGCTACATTATGATGAAAAGTGCACCCACATAGCAAAATACCAATGCTTTGAAAAATACATACAGCTTACACATCCACAGGTAAGCCATTACACATCAATAAAAATAATATGAAAAAAAAATTACTTAGCATATGCTTGCTGTTATTAGCAGGGGTTTCCTTAGCAATAGCACAAAGCAAAAAAATCACGGGTAAGGTTACCGGTGACGATGGATTGCCGCTGCCGGCTGTTTCCGTAAGGTTAGAGACAACTAACCAGGGCGTTTTAACAAATAACAATGGCGATTATGAAATTACAGCCAGCGCCGGACAGGTGCTTTCATTCTCTTATATTGGGTACACAACTTTTAAATTAACCATTGGCGATGGCAGTTCATATAATGTAAAATTACTGACTGACACCCGTTTACTAACGGAGGTCGTTGTTAAGGATAGTTATGGCGCACTTGCTAAAAAAGGGTATACGGGCGCAGCATCTGTTGTTAACGGACGGCAAAATGAGAATAAACCCTTTAGCTCGCCTATGGAATCGTTACAGGGTGAGGTGGCAGGCTTAAATATAACATCAAACTCGGGCCAGCCGGGCGCTGATGTACAGGTGCGTTTAAGGGGCGTAGGCTCAATAGGAGCAGGCTCAAATCCGCTTTATGTAATTGACGGGGCCATAATAAACTCAGGCGACCTGTCATCCCTTACCACCTCAACAAACGTGCTTGCCGGTATAAACCAGGATGATATTGATAACATTACCGTGCTGAAAGATGCGGCTGCAACGGCTATTTACGGTTCGAGGGGTTCAAATGGCGTAATTGTAATAAATACCAAAAAAGGTAAGAATGGCAAAACCCAGGTACGTTTTGATACAGAAATAGGACGGACAAACAACCTGCCGCTGCCTGAAGATGGCAAGCCATTAACAGGGCCGCAGTTTAAAGAGCTGTTTATTGAAGGCTTAAGAAATTACGGTTATAGTGATGCAGCAATTGCTTCCGTATCAAAAAGCTATGGGCTGGACGGGCGCTATAATAACTGGTATGACCTGGTTACCCGTAACGGAAGCCAGCAGCAATACAATTTGTCTGTATCCGGCGGAAGCGATAATACCCGCGTTTTTGCATCGGGCGGCTATTTTAAACAGGATGCCACTACAATTGGTTCAAAACTTAAACGGATAAATGGCTTGCTGAACATTGATCATAACATCAGTAAACGTATTACGCTTAACCTGAACATAAATGCATCAAACATTATTCAAAATACACCAACCAATGGCGGAGCATATGCAAACCCTATTTTAGCAGCCTATTTTTTGCGTCCGTTCCAGCTGGCCCGGAATGACGATGGCTCTATCAATTCAAAAAGTTCGGGTGCAACAAATTTCTCCAGTACGTTTAACCCGTTATGGCTGGTGGCAAATGATAAAAACCAGGCTAATATCAGCAGGATCTTAAGTACCGGCTCGATAAAATGGAACATTTGGGACGAACTTAATTTCACCTCATTTGCAAGTATTGATTATGACGCTTTAGAGGAGAACATATATAATAACCCGATCCAGGGCGACGGCGTATCAAGCGGCGGCAGCGCGTATGATAACTATACACGCTATTTTAATTTCATCACCCGCAACCAGCTTGACTATAAGTACAAAATTGGAGGCAGTGAAGATTTTACCATCAGTGCAACTGTAGGTTATGAAGCACAGAAAAACCAGGCTTACTTTTTGGTAACCAATGCAAATGGTTTCCCGGTTAGCCAGCCTACCCTTATTACATCTATCAATGCTTCGGTTCCTATCCAGGCACAGGCCAGCTTTGGTAACTATACTTTTGATGCTATTTATTCAAGGGCCAGCATAAACTTTAAAAATAAGTACGTGCTTAGCGCAACCTACAGACGTGACGGCTCATCGGTGTTTGGCAGCAGCAGCCGCTATGGAGATTTTTACTCAATAGGCGGTACCTGGAATTTGGATGAAGAAGATTTCTTCAAAAAACAGAGCATCTTTTCATCAACCAAGCTTCGCAGTTCATACGGTACTACCGGTAACGCAAATTTTGGTAACAATAATTATTATTTCACCCAAACAACGGCTGCTTATGGCGCAAATTATGGCGGTGCAAACGGCCAGAACTTTAATAATATAGGTAACCCGAATTTAACCTGGGAATCTGCTCATAAGTTTGATGTTGGGATTGATTTTGGTTTTTTTAATGATCGTTTAAGCTTCGATGTGGATTATTACCATAACAATATTAATAAGCTGATCCAGGCTGTTCCAATCTCGTTAACTACCGGTTTCCCAACAATTACATCAAATGTAGGCGCAATGGTTAACAAGGGGTTTGAATTTGAAATTAAAGGCGTGCCCGTTAAAACCAAAGACTTTACCTGGAACACCAGCTTTAACATCGCCCTGAATAAAAATACAGTTACCCAACTATCTGACAATTCTCCATATATCAGTGGTGTGTTTAGGGTAGACGAAGGCCGGGACTTTTATACCTATTACATGCGCCAGTATGCCGGGGTTGACCCTGCTAACGGTAATGCACTATGGTATACCGATGCTTCGAAAAAAGCTACCACCAACAATTACAGTGATGCAGCCCGTGTAGCTGCTAAACAGGCAGACCCGAAAGGATTTGGAGGTTTTAACAATACTTTTACCTATAAAGGCATCACGTTATCTGCAGATGTATATTACAATTTTGGCAATTATGTTTTTGATGGTTTCGCTTATTACCTGGCCGATGGTACTTACCTGCCTAATAACAGGTACCAGTATGTTTATACCCGCAGATGGACCACTCCGGGCCAGATCACCGATGTTCCGAAAGTTGTGCTGGGTGGTACAAATGATGGCGAATCGTCAGACATATCATCCAGATTTTTATATAAAGGTGATTATATCCGCCTGAAAAACCTGACAGTTGGTTATGATTTTAAAAACATTGATTACTTGAAGAAGGCAGGAATAACCAGGCTGTACTTGTACGGACGCGGAACCAACTTGTTTACTAAAACCTATGATAAGCATTTACCATTTGACCCTGAAGTAGGTGTAACCGGTGTAAGCAACCTGGAAGTTCCGCAGGTTAGAACGTTCACAATAGGTTTAAATGTTGGACTATAAAAAATAACAAAATGAAAAAATTATATATCTGTTTGTCACTCGCGGCCATAACTGCGCTGGCATCCTGCAAAAAAGAATTCCTGAACCAAAGTCCGCCGGCGGCTATCCCGGTAAGCGGAGCTATAAAAACATCCACCGATTTAAACGAAGCCGTAAACGGCATGTATGCCGCCATGAGCCGTACCAACTTCTTCGGGCGTGATATCCCAATATTAGGCGATTTGCTGGCTGATAATATTTACATCAGTTATAACAACTCAGGTCGGTATCAGTCCGAAAATAATTACACGTTTACTGCCACTAACGGCGAGGCTAATGATATTTACTCGCAAGGATACTACTCCATATTACAGGCTAACCGTATTATTGCCGCAAATGTTGCCACGAATGACGATGTGAAACAGCTTAAAGGCGAAGCTTACGCGGCAAGAGCCCTTTGTTACCTCGAGCTGGTTAACTTTTTCGCCAAACCGTATACGGTGGATCCGAATGCCGATGGGGTGCCAATTATAACAGCGCCAACAAGCCCGGCAACAGCGTTTACAAAACCTGCCAGGGCAAAGGTATCTGAGGTGTATAATAAAATAATAAGCGATTTGGACAGCGCATTTATGCTGATGCCTGAAGCAGGAACATCATTGCACAAAACCAATTCCTATTACATAGCCAAACATGCGGTTAAAGCTATTGAGGCCCGGGTATATTTGTACAAAGGCGATTATGTTAATGCAAAAGCAGCCGCGCTTGATGTTGTTAACAACGGTGGATATACGTTAACTAGTGCCGATAACCTTGCAGCTTATTGGGCAAACCCCAGCGGCGTATCAAACGGTATGGAAACTATATTTGAGCTGGCCTTAACAACCGCTAATAATAATAGTTTTGATGGTTTAGATTATTTTTATTCGCAGGATGGTTATGGCGATGCGCTGGTTACGCAGGATTTGTACAGCAAATACGCTGAAACGGATGCCCGTAAAGGATTAATAGTTGAAGGGGACCATCTGGGCGACCCTGCCTTGGTAAACAATAAGTATAGTAATGTTACTAACCCGAGTGATAAGGACGATATTAAGATCATCCGCTATGCAGAAGTATTGCTTACCCTTGCTGAAAGTTATGCCCACACCGGCGATAATGCCGATGCTTTAATTTATTTAAACCAGCTGGCAAAACAACGCGATCCGGCATTTACGGGGTATACTTCAACAGGTGCGCAACTGATAACTGACATACTTAACGAAAGAAGAAAAGAGCTTGCCTTTGAGGGCCTGAGGTACTTTGATTTTACCAGATTAAACCTGGCAATTGATCGCCCGCAGCAGGATGATTCAGCGCCATCTCTTGAAAATATCCCGGTTGGCTTTAACAAACGGATCTTGCCAATTCCGCAGGCCGAAATTGATGCAAATCCAAACACAAAACAAAACGCCGGCTATTAAAGTAATAGAAAAACAACAAAGCAGGCTGATTATCAGCCTGCTTTTGTTGTTTTTCTAATAGGTGTTTATATTACTTTTTATAGGGTGATTTTCACATGTTTAGCTAAGC
>JAQBOS010000473.1 GCA_028287925.1 Mucilaginibacter sp.
AAGCTCAGGTCGAGCCCGAAGCCACGTTCTTCTGATAAGCTGATCTTTTTCAGGATCTTATAAAAAGCCATGATAAAGCTTTCGTAAAACGATAGGTTATGTGAGCGCGAAAGTACTTTTTCAATAACAACAAACCTAAAATCGCCAACAATTTTATGCCTGTTTAATGATTTGTAGGTACTTGTAATATCAACCTCTCCTTTTCTTACAAGGTCTTCAACTACTTTTCTAAACAGCAGGTTTATCTGTTGCTCAACTCTAAAGCCAAGCTTAAAATCAATCCTTATTAGTTTATTAGGCACTAAAAAATCAACCTCGTATTCTTTTTTATACGGCTCATCCACAACATCAACGTGTACCAGCCAATAAACATCAGCACGTTTGGGTTGCTTTTGCAATATGGAATAAATAATTTTTGATTCTACTTCTGAATTAAAATTTGCGCTGGTAAGATAAACCAGTTGCGAAGAATATTTTGGTACGGTTTCGTCATCGCTTAGCTCTTTAAGAATGCCAAAATAATCTTCAATCTCAATAAACTTAACATAGCGGTTCCGGATTCTGCGGGCAGTATGCCACGCCCACATTATAGTGAATAAAACTAAGCCAACCGATAAGGTGAACCAGCCGCCGTTAACAAACTTAACAAGGTTACCTGTTAAAAAGGTGCCTTCAATAAGCAGGTAAACCACTAAAAAGATACCAACAATATAGGTTGGTAATTTTTTTCGCCGTAAAAAGTTTGCCACCAACAGGGTTGTCATCAACATAGCTACAGTGATACTTAAACCATAAGCAGCTTCCATCCGCGCCGACTCCTTAAATAATAATACTACCCCAACGCAACCTGCACATAACAACCAGTTTACACTTGGCACATACAGCTGGCCCTTTTGCTCAGAAGGGTAGTTGATCCGTACTTTTGGCCATAAGTTTAACCTTACCGCTTCGGCAATAAGGGTAAATGAACCTGAAATAAGCGCCTGGCTGGCAATAACTGCAGCTACGGTAGCGATACCGATACCGTAAATAAGAAACCATTGCGGCATGATCTTATAAAACGGGTTACTTAAATTAAGATCCATTTTGGTGCCTGCATGTTGTAAAAGCCAAACAGACTGGCCAAGATAGTTAAGCACCAGGCAGGTTTTTACATAGATCCAGCTGATCTGGATATTTTTACGACCGCAATGGCCCAGGTCTGAATATAATGCTTCAGCACCTGTGGTACACAGAAATACAGCACCTATAATTACCAGCGGATGAGCGCCCGGCGCATGGCTGGTTAGCAATTTTAATGCGTAATAAGGGTTTAACGCCTTAAAAATGGTGGGCGACTGAATAATAAAAGTAATCCCTAAAACCCCCATCATAGTAAACCATATAAACATCATGGGCCCAAAAGCCTTGCCTACCAGTGATGTGCCAAATTGCTGTATAATAAACAGAAATATTATAATGGCTATTACGATAGGCATTGTTTGCAGGTGCGGGAAAGAACCTTGCAAGCCTTCAATTGCTGATGAAATAGTAATAGGAGGAGTAATGATACCATCGGCCAGTAAAGCGCAGCCGCCAATAACTGCAGGCACTATAAGCCATTTAGCACGGCGGCGTACCAATGAAAAAAGAGAAAATATGCCACCCTCGCCTTTGTTATCCGCGCGCAATGTGATAACCACGTATTTTAAGGTGGTTTGCAGGGTAAGCGTCCAGAAAATAAGTGATACGCCCCCTAAAATTAATGTTTCAGTAATAGTCCTGTCGCCAACAATGGCTTTGAACACGTACAGTGGTGAGGTACCTATGTCACCGTAAATTATTCCTAAACTTATTAACAGCCCCGCGGCGGTTAGTTTTTGCAGATCTTTATGATTCGACACTTTATACTTTCAAAGGCCCAAAAGTATTAAAAATTACAATTAACTGATTAAATAATAAATAATAGCAAAAGAAAAGCTAAATTTATACCAGGCTAAACCGTAATCTGTTAAATTTTGTTAAAATGGTTTATAAAATGGCAAGTATTTAAGTTGATGACAGCTTTATTTATACTTTTGTAAATAATAAACAGCATGAGGCGAAATTCTACTTATAAAAATTCATGGTTCATAATAATTGCAATCGCAGTATTTATGAATTTCGCCTTTTCTAACGCTATGAGTTACCAAAGGGGCGATACAAGTGTCCTGCGTTTTTTGAAACCCAAATCAACAAAAACTTCCATATTCAAAAGCAACCTGCATTTGGTGCTGCCGCCTATAAGGCCGGCCGTTATATCAACCACAAAGGTTAGCGTTGCAAAACCTGATGACAAACTGTTAAGCAATGTACAGGTATACCCCAACCCGGTTACTGACCAAATTAATTTAAAGTACGAAATTTCACGTTCCTCAAATGTTACCATAAAAGTTGTGGATGTTTTGGGAAATGAGATCATTACCTTATATGCACAAAGGGTTGAAGCCGGTGAAAAAAACTTTAGCTACCCGTTAAACAATAAATTAGCCAGGGGCTTTTACTTTTTGAGGGTTGTTGCCGGTACTGAATCGGTGATCAAGAGGATCTCGGTACTATAATTTCGGATTTCGGAAGTTCGATTCCGGATTTTCTCTTGTTGCAGGATTATAAAATTTTCAGAATGGTTTTTGATTTAGCATAAAAGCTTAGTTATGGATATTGAGAATAAACCTTTATTAGCCGATCAAAACAGGACTTTTGGAATGAAATCCCTAAAGAAGTTAAGCAAGCTATAAACGAAGCAAAGGAAGAGCTAGATAGAGGTGAAGGGGTTCCCCATTCTGAAGTTATGACCGAAATAAGAAAACGTTTCCTGGATTTTTGATCAATTAATTAAAAAATATCCTAAAATCTTTTAATCCTACAAATCTTAGTTTAATTTCGGCTTTATGAAGATAATTGCCATAGGCCGCAACTATGCCGAGCATGCTAAAGAGCTAAATAACCCTGTGCCAGGCGTTCCGGTTATATTTATGAAGCCGGAAACTGCTTTGCTGAAAGATAATAAGCCCTTCTATCATCCTGATTTTTCGGAGGATATTCACCACGAGATTGAGATAGTAATAAAGATAAGTAAAGAGGGGAAACATATTAGTGAGCAATTTGCTCAGAATTACTTTGAAGAAATTGCTTTAGGAGTCGACTTTACCGCTCGCGATATTCAATCGCGCCATAAAGAAAAGGGTTTGCCATGGGAGCTTGCCAAAGCATTTGACAGCTCGGCCCCTGTAAGTGCTTTTGTTCCCAAAGCGCAGTTTGCCGATTTGAAGAACATCAATTTTAAGCTTGATGTAAATGGCGAAGCCAGGCAAGCGGGCAATACCTCAAACATGCTTTTTTCGTTTGAGTACATCATAGCCTTTGTATCAAAATATATCACCCTAAAAAAGGGCGACCTTATTTTTACCGGCACACCTCAAGGTGTAGCCAAAGTAAATGTGGGCGATATGCTGGAAGGCTACCTGGAAGATGTGAAGATGCTTGATTTTTACGTGAAGTGAGTTGGAAGAGTCCGAAAGTCAGTAAAGTCCGAAAGACCGGAAGAAAAATCAAAGAATGAGTAAAAAAATTATCGGTGCCCTTTTTATAATTTCCTGCTGGTGTTTTAATCTGTTTGCGCAAGGCACTATCCAGAGCAGGCCTTATCCCCCAAATTTTTTTCGCTACCCGCTTGATCTGCCGCCATCAACTGCAGGCTCATTTGGCGAGTTGCGGGGAGCACACTTCCATTCAGGACTCGATTTTAAAACTAATCAGCGTACCGGCTACCCGGTGCATGCTGCTTATGATGGCTATGTTTCGCGATTGCGGGTGCAGTTTGGCGGGTTTGGGCATGCTATCTACATAACACATCCTAATGGCTTTACTACAGTTTACGGGCATGTAAAAACGTTTACCCCGGCAATGGAAAAGCTGATCCGCGATGAGCAATACAAACAACAAAGCTTTGAAGTTGATTTTAAGCTCGATCCGTTGCAAATGCTGGTTTGCCAGGGCGAGGTTATTGCCATGTCTGGCAATGAGGGCGCATCAGCTGGTCCGCATTTGCATTTCGAGATCAGGGATACCCAAACCGAAGAAACCATTAATCCGCAATTGTTTGGCCTGACAATTCCTGATAAAATACCGCCATCCATTACAGCCATTGGCATTTATCATTTGGATGGGAATCCGTTCAGTGAGAAAACCCCACGCCAGTTTTTGGCTGTTACCGGTAGCAATGGCAGCTACCATTTAACCAGGCCGCAGGTATTGGATTTAACGGGGCAGATAGGTTTTGGCATCAGCACTACTGATATGACGAGTGCATCGCTAAATCATAACGGCATCTATTCGTGCGAGCTGAAGGTTGATGATAAAACGGTTTATACGTTTGCAGTTGAACGTTTTGCATTTGACCAAACCCATGCTATAAATGCCTATATCGATTACCCTGAGCTGATGAAGACCCACCGCTGGGTGCAAAAGTGCTTTATACTGCCGGGCAGTAAGATCTCGCTTTATCCGCAATCAATAAACCGCGGGATAATTAATTTTAACGATGGCGAAGTTCATGCGGTAGAATATGTGGTTAAGGATGTGGCCGGAAATACATCAACCTTGAGCTTAAAAGTAAAAGCAGGCCACGCGGAAAGTAACCTTTCAGTGGTTAAGCCTGCGGGGAATTTGTTCCGTTACGACAAAGTGAATGAATTTAGCAACGATAAAGTAACGGTGCATATTAAACCGGGAAACCTTTATGATGATATTGATTTTACCTGCAAAATGCTACCGAAACGGTTAGGGGCATTTTCAGCTACTTATAGCATTCATAACCGGTTTACACCAGTGCATGATAGCTATGATCTTTGGATAAAGCCCGATAGCACAATTGGGAAGTATGCAGATAAAGCTGTAATTGTAAGCACAGATGGCGCAATGGCAGGCGGCACTTACCAGGATGGTTATATTAAAGCACAGCCACATACCTTTGGCGATTTTTTTATAAAGCTGGATACCGTACCCCCGGTTATTGTGCCGGTAAATATTAAAAATGGGGCTAATTTGTCGGCTGCTAAAGGGGTGTTTTTCAGGATAAGCGATAACCTGTCGGGCATAAGATCATATACGGGTAAAATTGACGGAAAATGGGTA
>JAQBOS010000494.1 GCA_028287925.1 Mucilaginibacter sp.
GCTTAGCATGCGTGCGGTTGCCACGCTGCGCTCGCAATGACATCATATATAATAAACCATGATATATTAATAAACATTATGAGTAAGAAATACGAATGGTTTAAAAGCGTTGTCCTTATCCTGATCTTACTATCATCCATAACCACCTTTGCCCAACCCTACACCGATAGCGTTTACCGCCACGAGATAAAAAGCGTTGAGTTTTACAACACAGCTAAAAAAGCCTCCTTTCCGCTTATTTCCCTAAACTCCGGCGAAACGGTGACTTTGGGTTTTGATAACCTGCAGGGCGGAACGCTTAATTACCATTACACCATTGAGCATTGCGATGCCGACTGGAACTCATCAAACATATCAACTGCCGAATACCTAAAAAACTATACGGACGACCGGATCCTGAACTATAGCTACTCCATTGCTACGGTACAAAAATATACCCATTACGAGCTTAAGCTGCCCAATGAAAACATCGCCCCAAAAATACCCGGCAATTATATTTTAAAAGTTTATGAGGATAGCGACCCTACCAAATTGGTTTTAACCCGTAAGCTATATGTAGTTAATCCGAAGATCAATATCTCGGCCGAAATAATTCCTTCCAGTGATAATGCCACCAGGCAAACCAATCAGAAGATAAACTTTACACTTGATTATGGTGCCCTTCGGGTACAAAATCCCAACAGGGATGTGCGTACGCTGGTAATGCAGAATAACCGTAGTGAAACCGGGATAATGAATAATCAGCCCACTTATATCCGCGGTACGCAGCTCATTTACAGCGATATTAATATCAATGATTTCCAGGCAGGTAACGAGTTCAGGCATTTTGATACGCGCACATTAAAATTAAATTCTCAAAATATTTTACACATCTACCGGGATACCGCCAACACGGTAATGATGCTGACCGATCCGGACAGGAACAAACCCAATTACACGCTGGAATATGACCTTAACGGCAGCTACTACATCCTTAACCAGGATGGTAGCGATCCGCGGATTGATGCTGATTATGCACACATGATCTTCAGCCTTTCAACAAAAAAGCCGGCAAACTCGGGCAATGTTTATATAGTTGGCCGGTTTAATGACTATAAGCTTGATGAGCACAGCAAAATGACCTTTGATGAATCGGGCAATAAGTATTTCAACAGTCTGCTTTTAAAACAAGGTGTTTATGATTACTCCTATGTTTGGGTTGATAGGGCCGGCAAACCGGATCTTAATGCTTTGGAAGGCAGCTATTTTGAAACCGAAAATGATTACCAGCTCCTGGTTTACTACCGTCCTTCAGGCGCCCGCTGGGAAGAGCTGGTTGGCTATAAACTATTAAATTCCTTAAAGAAGTAATAAAGCATAACATTTCCAGGGAAATCGCTTTTAAACTCAATGGCAATTAGGGGGAGGCCGTCTCAAAAGTCTTGTTATGAATTTCTTAACAAAATAATATTTGGTCTCTGTGCTCTCTGTGCCTTCTCAGCGCACTCTGTGGTTAATTTTTTACAGCGGAGGACACTAAGAAGGCACAGAGTAACTGAGAATTTGATTTGCGCAAAATATAAATCTGCCGGCGTTTTGAGAATTTAACTTTTGGGACAGCCACCCTTAGCTACTTTATTTATGCTATAAACAGGCGACTCCTCCGGAGTCATGGACTGAAAATTGCAATAGTTCCAGCGGAACTCCCTGTTTATAGCTAATTAGATGATGTTTTAACGAGGCTGTATCAAAAGTAAAATTATAAGATACCGAACAAAATTAAATTTTGGACAATAAAAACTCCGCGCTGCTCTGTGTCTTCTTTGCGTACTTTGCGGTTAATTTTTTACCACAGAGATAACAAAGAAGGCACGGTGATCACATAGACCAAATATTATTTTGAGAGTTTTTAAGATCTAAGTCTTTTGATACAGCCTCTCCTGTTTTAAAAGCGATTGCTATGAAATCATTTCTTTAAAATTGGGGAAGTTTGTAAAAACTTTTAGCTTAGTTATTTGATTATATTTAAGGAACTAAAACAAGCTCACATTTGAAAAATTCATACCATTGGAACGATTTGGACGAATAGCCCTAAAAACCATACTCTGGATAATTGCAAGTGTCATTTTCCTGGTATTACTCATCGTAATCTTAATACAGGTGCCTGCAGTTCAAAACTTCGTTAAAGATAAAGCGGTTTCTTTTATACAAGGTAAAATTCATACGCCGGTAAAAATAGGACACATCAGCCTCGGCTTGCCAAAGCTTATAGTGCTCGAGGATGTTTATTTTGAAGATCAGCATAAAGACACCCTGATAGCCGGAGAAAAACTTAAGGTGGACATCAGCCTGTTTAAGCTGCTGGATAATAAGGTTGAGATAAATGAAATTAACCTGCAGGGTATTACTACCAACATCAATCGCGGCGCCGACAGTGCTTTCAACTTTGATTATATTATCAAAGCCTTTGCAGGAGAACAGAAAAAAGAGGTAAAGCCAACGGACACAGCATCCACCATGAAATTTTCGATCGATAAGATCATCCTCGATAAGATCAATGTTTCTTATAAAGATAAGATCAGCGGTAATGATGTAAAATTCATTCTTGGCCATTTTGATACCCGGATTAAGGACTTTGATCTGGATAAGATGAAATTTACCATCCCAAAGATCAACCTGTCTGATCTTGATGCCCGCATTATCCAAACTCCAATAACATCTGATGGTACTAAAGTAGTCCCGGTTGATACCACTACCACCCCTATCAATATGACGCTTAACCTTGGCACCATTGATGTATCAAAGGTTAAGGTTGATTACCGCAGCAAAGACATGAGCAGCAAGGTAAACCTGGGTAAGTTTTTGGTGGAGATGGATAAGATCGACCTTAAAAATCAAATTGTAGGCATAAAAAACATTGAGCTGAACGATACCAAAGCAGGCATAGTATTCGCCAAGCCTGAATCTGTCAAAAAAACCGTTGTTAAGGAAATTAAAAAATTAGATACATTGGTAGCTTCGCCTAAAAGCACCAAAGGATGGAGGGCTAACCTTGAAAAAGTAAGCTTCAAAAATGATAACATCCGGTTTGATAATGATGCGCAGGCGCCAATAGCCAAAGGGCTTGATTTTGCCCACATGAACATCACAAACCTGAATGCCGATGCGGAGAATATTGCTTACAGCACAGATACAATAAAAGGGAAGATCAACTCGTTTACATTCGCCGAAAAAAGCGGGCTCATCATCCAAAAATTCCATACCTCGTTTTTATACGGACCAAAGAGCGCTTATTTGAACGACCTGCTGGTTGAAACACCGCAAACCGTGCTGCAAAAACAATTACAGGTGAGCTACCCGTCAATTGAATCGCTTACCAAAGACCTGGGGCAGCTGTATGTTAACGCTAATTTGGACGGAAGCAAACTAAGCTTAAAAGATGTTTTATTGCTGATGCCAACCATGGCAAGTATGGAGCCTTTTAAACATTCGCCAAATGCTGTTTTCAGGATTGACGGCAGAGTAATAGGCAAAGTGAATGATCTGCGAATCCCGAACTTCGAAGTTAAGGGTTTAAGCAATACCCACATCAAGGCATCGGCAAGTATGAGGGGTTTACCTAACATCGACAAATCTTATTTTGATGTTACTATTGACGATTTAACTACCAGCAGTGCTGATATATCAAAGCTGGTTGCAGCTTCAATGATCCCTGCTTCAGTAAGCATCCCAGCCAATCTAAATTTGAAAGGCACCTTTAAGGGCAGCATGTATGATTTTAATACCAAAATGAACCTGCGCTCCACCTATGGCGCCGTTGATTTGGTGGCAGGCATGAAGAACGGCAACAATAAGGGCAGTGAAAGCTATACGGCCAACATAAAAGCCAATAACCTTAATGTCGGTGCACTAATTAAACAACCGCAAACAGTTGGCGCCATAACAGCAACGGCTAATATAAAAGGTGTAAGCCTCGACCCGAAAAAGGCAAACATGCAATTTAGCGGCGATGTGGTGAAGGCCTATGTTAAAGGCTATACTTACCAAAACCTGGTGATGACAGGCACCGCCCATGATGGGAATTATACAGCCAAAGCCACCATGAAAGACCCTAACATTAGTTTTGCACTTGATGGCAAGGCTGATATGAACAAAAAATATCCGGCGATAGCAGCAACTTTACAGTTAGACAGCATCAACCTCAAAAACCTGAACTTTACCAAGGATGATATGCGCGTTCATGGTAAAATTGTTGCCGATGTGCCAACTGCCGATCCGGATTATTTGAATGCCAGGATCCAGCTAACAGATCTGCTGGTGGCTCAAAAAGGCCAGGTGATCAAGCTGGATACCATCAGCCTGGTTTCGACAGCCAATGCCGATAGCAGCACGCTCAGGTTAAAAGCGCCTATGCTAAATGCCCATATGGCCGGTAAATACAAGCTTACCGAATTAGCCCCGGCAATGCAGGACCTGATCAACAAATATTATAATACCCAATTGGCACAGGCGCCGGGAACTGCCAAACCCAAATACTCGCCGCAGCAATTTAAGTTTGATCTCCGCCTGGTTAAAACACCGTTAACGGAGAAATTTGCACCCGACCTGAAAAGGCTCGACCCGGTAAATATAACCGGACATTTTGATAGCCAGGCCGGCGATTTGACCATTAACGGAACAGCACCTAAAGTTATTTATGGCGCCAACGTTGTAGATAATATGAAACTGGCGGTTAATACCAAAAACAATGCACTTAATTACAGCTTTACTGTGGATAAGATAAAGGCGTCATCAAGTATTGATCTGTTATACACCAGCGTAACCGGCAGTGCACAGAACAACAAGCTGAATGTTAACTTACAGATCCGTGATGCCGCTAAAAAAGAACGCTACCGCATGGCAGGGGTGTTCAGCGTTTTACCGAATGAGTACCAGTTTAGCTTTTTACAGGATGGGCTGATCCTGAATTATACTCAGTGGGCAGTTAATGCAAACAACGCGCTGCAATTTGGCAGCAAAGGCATTATGGCCCGTGATTTTGCACTTACAAACAGCAACCAGGTATTAAGCATTAACAGCGATACCCAGGAGTATAACGCCCCAATTACGATAAGCTTTAAAAACTTTAAAATAGAAACCCTTACCACCGCAGCCCAGCAGGACTCGTTACAGGTTGGCGGTGTTATTGACGGCGATGCACATATCGGCAATTTCCAGAAATCGCCGGTATTTACAGCGGCAATAAACATTAAGGATTTTAATTTTAAGACAGATACGGTAGGCAATATAGCCCTTAAAGTTAATAACCAAACCGAAAATGCCTACGCCGCCGATGTTACCGTTACCGGCAAAGGCAACCAGGTTAATTTAAACGGCTTATATTATACCGCTCCCGAAAGCAAGTTTGATATGAACCTGAATATCATTAGCCTGAAAATGAAAAGCATTGAGGGCTTTAGCTTTGGCAGCATAAGGCGCTCCAGCGGCGATATTAGCGGACAACTGAAAATAACGGGTACTACGGATGCACCTGTGGTAAGGGGCGATGTTAATTTTAATAAAGTGGGCTTTAACGTATCTATGTTAAATTCCTACTTTACCATGCCAAAAGAGAGCATAACATTTAATAATGATGGCATCCTGTTCAATGATTTTACCCTTATCGACTCGCTGGGGAATAAAGCTGTTGTAACCGGTACACTTTATACCAAAACGTTTACTGATTTTAAATTTGGCCTGGATATAAATGCTACCAATTTCAGAGTTATCAATTCAACGCAGGATGATAATAAATTATATTATGGCAAGCTGTTTATCGATACCCGCATCCGCATTCGCGGGAATATGGCTAAACCTGTTGTTGATGCAAACCTCACCGTTAACGATAAAACTGATTTAACCATTGTGCTGCCCCAGAGTGACCCGGGGATAGAGGACCGGCAGGGTGTTGTTGAGGTGATAAATCCCAATGCGCCAAAGCTCGATTCCATATTTTTAGCCAAACAATTGGATTCGCTCCGAAAATCAGACGTTACCGGGCTTGATGCAACAGCAAACATCACCGTAAATAAAAACGCCAAATTTACCATTGTGGTTGATGAGCGCAACGGCGATATAGTTGAGCTGAAAGGTGAAGCCAACCTGAATGGAGGTATTGACCCAAGCGGAAAGATAAATCTAACAGGTACCTACAAAGTAAGCCAGGGATCGTACAATTTAGCTTATGCGACTGTTAAACGTAAATTTAACTTTAAACCGGGCAGCACCATTACCTGGACAGGCGACCCAACCAGCGCAAACATTGACCTTACCGCCATCTACGTAGCCAACGTCCCTCCAATTGATTTGGTAAGTCAACAGCTTGGCGGAGATCAGAACGCAACCATGTATAAGCAAAAATTGCCTTTTAATGTTAACCTGAACTTAAAAAATGAGCTGTTAAAACCTGATATCAGCTTTGATATTATATTGCCCGATAGCTCATATACAGTCTCGCCTGATGTTGTCTCCACCGTTAATACGCGGCTGGCACAAATAAGGCAGGATCCAAATGAATTGAACAAGCAGGTACTTGGTGTATTAGTGCTGGGCCATTTTATAGGAGATAATCCCTTCCAGAGCCTGGGCGGCAATGCAGGTATTAACGGCGCTATCCGCAATAGCGTAAGCAGCCTGTTATCCGATCAATTGAACAAGCTGGCCGGTAACCTGATTGGTGGTGTGCAGCTAAGCTTTGATCTTACTTCGGGTGAGGATTACTCCAGCGGCACAGAACAAAACCGAACGGATCTGAACGTTGGCCTGTCCAAACAATTCCTTAATGACCGCTTAACAGTAACAGTTGGCAATAATTTTAATTTGGAGGGGCAAAACCAGCCGGGACAGAAATCAACAGATATTGCCGGTAACGTATCGGTAAATTATAAAATAACCAAGGATGGCCGCTATATGGTGCGTGTTTACCGCCGCGACGAGTTTATTGTGGTTGAAGGAGAAGTTATTGAAACCGGGGTTGGCTTTACCTTAACTTATGAATATAACCGGTTCAGGGAATTATTTGCCAGGAAATCAAAACGCGACAGGGAGCTGCAAAAAGAATATAATGACAAACAAAAGGAAATAAAGAAAGAACAAAAGGCAGCTGATAAAAAAGCCGATTCAACAGCAGCACCTGTGCAACCTATTAACAACAAACCACCAGCAAACTAAACTATGGCCAGGCTTAGATATTTATTTATTTTTTTAACCCTTTTTGTAAGCGCCTGCAGCAATACAAAGTATTTGGCTCCGGGTCAAAAGCTGTATACAGGCGGCGAGGTAAAAATTGATGATAAGGATCTGAAGAAAAGCGATGCCAGTGCTTTAAAAACCGACCTGAGTGCTTTGCTGCGGCCACAACCTAATAGCAGCATACTGGGCTTAAGGTTTAAGCTCTGGGTTTACAACAAAACCCGCACCAATAAAAGAAGCGGACTGAGGCATTACCTTAACACGCATATTGGCGAGCCGCCTGTTTTAGTAAGCAGTGTTGACATGGTAAAAAATAGCAGCATATTACAAAACCGGCTGCAAAATGTGAGCTATTTTTTAGCCCAGGTTAATGGTGATACGGTTAGTAAAAACAAAACTGCAAAAGCGGTATACACAGTACACACAGGGCCGTCATATCATTTTCGTTCAATAAAATTCCCTACTGATAATGATGATCTTGATACAGCCGTTACCGGTACATCAAAACAAACTTTCCTTAAACCCGGTGATAAATATAATCTCGACGTAATTAAAAATGAACGCCTGAGAATTGATGCCCGTTTAAAGGAAGAGGGCTTTTTTTACTTTGCTCCCGAAGACCTGATAATGCGATATGATAGCACAGTTGCCAATCACCAGATTGACATGTTTGTAAAGGTTAAGGATGCTACCCCTGATGAAGCAAGATGGATTTACAAGATCAGGAATATTTACGTGTATCCTAATTACAGGCTGCGCGATACTGCTGTAAAGCTAGATTCCGCTGTAAAATACCGCTGGTACAATATTATCGACCCAAGAAAAACTGTACGCCCTTTTGTATTTAAAAATGCCGTATTACTACAGCCTGGCGAAGTTTATAACCGCACCGAGCATAACAATTCGCTAAACCGGATGATAAACCTCGGTCCGTTTAGCTATGTAAAAAACAGGTTTGAAGATGTTACGCCCGATTCAGCTTTACTTGATATTTATTACCAATTGACGCAATACAAAAGAAAATCGTTATCAGTTGACTTGTTAGGACGGCAAACATCGGCAAACTATAATGGCGCGCAGATAAACCTGAACTTTAAAAACCGCAATACCTTTAAAGGAGCAGAATTGTTTACGCTAACGCTATTTGCCAGCACCGACCTGCAATTTGGCGGAAACAGCAATGGTTATAATGTTTACCAAACGGGTATCCAGCCCAGCATTTCATGGCCCCGGTTTATAAGTCCGTTCAATTTCAATACGGATAATGCATTTATCCCCCATACTATTTTAACAGCAGGCTATACATTAATTAACCGCACAAAGCTTTATACACTGAATTCTTTTAACACATCTTTCGGGTATTCATGGAAACCAAGTATTCACAAACAGCATGATCTGAATTTAATAAATATCACTTATGTTGATGCAGCCAGTATTACCCAAAAGTACCTGGATAGCATAAAGAAAACACGAAACCCAGCCCTGGCCCACGTAATTAACAACCAGTTTACTTTTGGCCCATCCTACGGTTATACTTACACCAATACTACTGAAGACTTTCGCACCAATACATTTTATTACAATGGCAAAGTAAGCTTATCAGGAAATTTATTGGGTATAATAACGGGGGCTGATACCTTAAATGGAAAAGTAAGCAAGCTGTTTGGTACGCCGTTTAACCAGTACACAAAGCTTGAGAATGAAATAAGATTTTTTCACAAGTTAGGCCCCAACAGTAAAATAGCAACCCGTTTACTGGTGGGGGTTGGCCTGCCTTATGGCAACTCCACTGTTTTACCGTACAGCCAGCAATTTTTTATAGGCGGGCCAAACAGCTTACGCGGTTTCCAGGCCCGATCAATAGGTCCGGGGGCTTATAATTTGCCGCCATCTCTTACCAGCGGATCAAATAGTTTCACGGCAGATGAATCGGGCGACATTAAGATAGAGGCTAATGCAGAGTACCGGCCTAAATTATTCAGCATTGTTGAGGGCGCTTTATTTGTAGATGCCGGTAATATATGGTTATTGCGGCCTAATAAGCTTCAGCCAGGCGCAGCATTTGGTACAAATTTTATCAATCAAATGGCTGTTGATGCCGGCTTTGGCTTGCGCTTTAACCTTACTGTTCTTGTTTTACGTACCGATTTTGGCTTCCCCTTAGTTAAGCCTCAATTACCTGCCAGCCTGCGTGGAGTGATTAATGGCATTGACTTTACCAATGCAAAATGGCAAGGCAGTAATATGATATTTAACCTGGCTATTGGGTATCCGTTTTAATTTAATTAGTGATTTTATTCCCGCGTTGAAACATCGGGCGCCCTCCCACAATTTTTGTCATCATTCTCTTACGTCTGTGGCCTTATTTGGTATAACTTTGCCGCTAATTTATGGGTAAATCCAATTTAATGCATTTTTAATTTTAACTTTAATAACAGCAATAATTTGAATGTCACTATCCTTGTACACAAATGCTGCTTTTACTATAACTTTTTATGCCAAACCTGTCATCTTAAATGTATAAGTCATCCAAAAATATAACAATTATAGTAATAGCTTGGCTCACCATAGTTGCTGGTATTACAGTAATGGCTGGCTGGGTTCTCAATATCCCCATACTTCAAAGTGTAATACCCGGCTTTATAGCTATGAAGTTTAACCCGGCTTTATGTTTTGTTTTGTTTGGCAGCGCGTTATTGTTTACTCAGTATAAAGAGCTAAAATTTAGCACTCCGTTTTTCTTTATTTTATCAGGCTTTGGCACGCTTATCGGCATTATTACCTTATGCCAGGAGTTGCTTCATTTAAATACAGGTATTGATCAGCTCTTTATAACTGACAAAACGCCTGTATCAGCTAATTTCCCAATGCCGGGGCGCATGGCATTTAATTCTTCTATCAGTTTCATGCTTCTTGGCTTTGGTTTTTTGGCGCTTAGCGCCAAAAGCCGCTTATTCTCTATAATATCCCAGTGCTTGTTTCAAATAGTTATAATCCTTTCTGCTATTGCATTAATAGGTTATTTGTATGGGTCTGCGCTGTTCAATGCACTTTTCTTTGTAACTACGATGGCAAAGCACACTGCCATTCTTTTTTTTATTTTATCATTGGCCGCATCTCTTTTAAACCCTTCAATTGGTATTACACGGCTTTTTACGGGTACACAGGTAGGCAACCAAATGGCCAGGAGGCTTTATACTTTAATGCTGGCGATTGTAGTGCTCGTTGGCGCCTTCAGAATCCAAATTCAAAGTCAGCAATTCCCATTGATCTCATTTGAAACCGCAGTGTCGCTGCTTGCTATCGGCTTTTTAATAATAAGCCTGCTGTTGATATGGAACACCGCCAACTGGCTCAATAAGATAGATACGCAACGATCAGAAGCTGAAGAGAAAATAAAACTGATGAATGCCGGGCTGGAGAAAATTGTAGAAGAACGGTCGGCTGAGTTTCAAAAAAGCGAGGAGAAGTACCGCTCGCTTATTGAACAGGCATCAGATGCCATTTACATATTGGATTTAAACGGAAGCTTTACCGATGTAAACGCCAGTATGTGCAAAATGATGGGCTATAGCCGGGAAGAACTACTAAGGTTAAATATTGAATCAATAGTTGATCCAGCCGAATTAAAAACCGACCCTCTATCCAAAAAAATGGATAGTGCAAAAGCGTCTGTAATTCGTGAAAGAAGATTTGTCAGTAAAAACGGAAAAATATTTACTGTGGAGGTGAATGTAAAAAAGTTTGCCGACCGTATAATGGTTATTGCCCGTGATATAACCGGCCGTAAAAAAATGGAATCGGAGCTCAAGGAAGCCGAAGTGAAATTCAGGACCATTGCCGAAAAATCAATGGTTGGCGTTTACATTGTTCAAAATGGCAGGTTTGTTTATGTAAATCCCAGGTTTGCCCAAATTTTCGGTTACATGCCTGCTGAGCTGATAAATACGGTTCCGGTTGAAACCGTTATTAATCAAAGCCACCAGTTAATAGCTACCGGCCATGTGAAACGGCGGATGGAAGGCGAAGTAGAAAGTGTTAATTATGAGGCGATAGGGCAAAAAAAGGATGGCACAAGCAATTGGGTCGAATTTTATGGAAATCGTGCCATTATTGGTGGAGAACCCACAATTATAGGCTCAATGATAGATATTAGTGAAAGAAAAAAAACCGAAGAGGAATTGAGATCATCGGAACAAAAATATAAATTGCTTTTTGACAGTAATCCCATGCCAATGTGGATGATAACAAAAGATGACCAAACTGTGTTAGCTGTAAATGATGCCGCAGCAAAACATTACGGCTATGCAAAGGACGAGCTTTTGAACATGGACGCTAAAGCATTAAGGCCCAAAGAAGATCTTGACCAACAACTGGAAACTTATAGGCAAGAGGTTAGCTCAAATAGTGCGCGCATCGTGAAGCACCTTAAAAAAGATGGAACCATTATGTTTGTTCATATCATCTCGTATGATATTATATTTGAAGGCCGGCCGGTAAGGCTCTCGATGACAAACGATATTACAGAAAAGCTAAATGCCGAAGAATCGCTCCAAAAATCAGAAGCCAACCTGCAGGCCATATTAAAAACAACCGATACCGCATATGCTTTATTTGACAAAAACCTCAGGCTGCTGGCGTTTAACCAAAAGGCGGTTGAGTTTGTAAAAGGAAAGCATGGCTATACACCGTCAAAAGGCGATAAGCTGAGGGATTATTTTCCGAAGGATAAATTTCCGGCAATAAATAATTTTGCCAAAGATGTGCTTAAAGGAAACAACATTAGTTATGAAGTTGATTATCAGCGCGAGGACGGTTCTGTAGTTTGGTATTATGAAAGGTTGTTCCCTATTACTAACGATAACAAACAGATAATTGGCATGCTGATGGCATTATATGATATAACCGAAAGGAAAAATGCTGAACAGGATTTAAAAAGCGCCTATGAAAGGATCCAGAACCATATTAACAGTATAAAGGATATGGCCTGGAAACAATCGCACCTGATAAGAAGCCCTTTAGCAAATTTA
>JAQBOS010000513.1 GCA_028287925.1 Mucilaginibacter sp.
TGCTGTTATCATGCTGGTTGCAAAGCCTTTTATAGGTTTTAACGCATCTAAGCAGGTAAGCCATTTAACCCAATTAAATATTTGCGTAAAGGCCTTTACCAAACGGAAACAGGAATTTATTGAGAACGGCAGCTTTGATGTGTTATCCATTCAAAAAAACCTGGCTGATCCTGCTAAACAATTCTTCCTGCTATTTTCTTTTCTATTAGGTATTATTTTACCTTTTACCCTTGGTATTGCTGACAATATATCCAATCGTTTTTTACGTAAGCTGCAATTAAGTTTATCTCCGCGTCAGCACGCTTACCTGCTTAACAGCGCCCTCATTATTTGATTTTTGGGATTGATCGCTCTATGCGATAATTTTTAAACAGCCGACAATATGTTTTGCTGTTTCCCATTATTCAATTTCATTAAATAAATTTCCGATTCAAAATGTTAAGTTTTAAACGATGTTTTGGCATTTGGTTATTGCTCCTTTTAGCAATAAGCTCAACTGCCCAGCAATCAGCCCCGATAACTTTAAAAGAACTATTAAACCGGGTAGATCAGAAAGCGCCGATGCTGCTTACTGATTCTGCAGCAATATTAATCAGGCAGGCGCAAGCTGCCGAAACCCGTAGCAGCTGGCTGCCCAATCTTAAGCTGAACTACCAGGCAGATATTTGTACCAGCAATAATACCACAGGCCCTTACTTTGGCTTTGGGATTGTCCCTTCAAGCTCAGGTGGTGTTCGTAACACCAGTGTGAGTACAGCCATCGGCGATAACCTGGGCATTGCAGCCCTTGATTGGGAAGTTTACAATTTTGGCAAATATGGCGCGCAAAACAGGGTAGCAAACTCCGATATCCAGGTTGAACAAAACCAGTTTGCGCAATCAAAATATCAGCTGCAGGCTTATACCATCAGTAATTATTTACAATTGCTCCGCTTGCAGGACTTCCTGAACATTCAATACCGCAACATTCAGCGGAATGAGCAGATCAGGCGCTCTATCGAGTCGCTTGCCAAAAGCGGGATCCGCGCAGGTGTTGATACCAGCATAGCAGAGGCTGAGCTTTCAAAAGCCCGGTTAAATTATATCGAGCTAAAAAATCAGCTTAAACAACTGCAATTAAACGTGTCGGCAATAAGTGGCTTACCTTACCAGTCGATTGTTCCAGATACTACGGTCGAGCTAAACCTTATTAGCCAGCCCAATGCTTATTTGTTTGGCCCGGATACGGCGAACCATCCGCTCATCAACTTTTATAAGTCAGTTTATCAAAATAATCTGCAAAGAGAGGTTTTGGTAAAGAAGCTGTATAACCCTAAGATCTCGTTAGAAGCCGCCGCATGGGAACGTGGGTCGAGCATTGATGGCAATGGCCAATACAACGCCATTTCAAACGGTTATGGGTTTAACAGGGGTAATTACCTGGTTGGCCTGGGGATCTCTTATAACCTATTCGATCTGCGCCGCAGGCAATTGAAACTGAGCACCCAAAAAGCCAGCACCAATTACGCCATGAAAAAACTGGAAGAGCAACAACAGCTCCTTGCTGTAAGTAACAGCCAGGCCGATGCCGAAATGGAAACCGCACTGGAGCGACTTAAAGAGATTCCCAAACAGTTAAAAGCGGCTAATGATGGCTACAGGCAAAAGCTCTCGCTTTATAAAAGCGGCTTAACCGATATTATTGAGCTCAATGTAGCGCTAAATATTCTCTACCGTGCCGAAACAGATTATATGCAGGCAAAATATCAATACGCTAATGCGCTGTTCCAAAAAGCCATTACAGAGAACCAGGTAAATACAGTTTTAAACTTATTAAAATAATCAGTTATGTCAATGGTCACATCCGCACTGAAAAGGCCCATCACTGTTGTGGTGATAACCCTAAGCCTTTTAATATTTGCAGTGCTTAGTGCAATAAAGATCCCCATAGATATTTTTCCGCAGTTAAACCTGCCAACTATCTATGTAATAGAATCATATGGCGGCATGTCGCCTCAGCAAATGGAGGGCTTTTTCTCCACACGTTTACAGGATCAGTTTTTATATGTAAACGGAATTAAAAATATCAGCAGTAAAAACATCCAGGGCTTAACGCTGATAAAGCTTTCATTTTACGAAAGCACCAATATGGCCGAAGCTTCCGCCGAAGTGGCCCTGCAGGTAAACCGGGCGCAAAGCTTTTTTCCACCCGGCGCTTTACCACCGCAGGTCATCCGTTTTGATGCATCATCCCTGCCGGTAGGCGAATTGGTGATGGACAGCAAAAGTGAAAGCCTTAAAGATATTTACGATATGGCGGCAACCAAGATCAGACCGATGTTTGCCACTATCCCAGGTTTATCTGCCCCGCCCCCCTTTGGCTCTAATGCAAGGTCGATCATCCTGAGTGTTGACCCTAATAAGCTGCGCAGCTTTAACCTTACACCTGATGAGGTGGTTGATGCTTTATCAAAATTTAATGTAATGTCGCCATCGGGTAACCTGAGGCTTGGTGATCAGATGTATTTAACCACCATGAATTCGCTGATAAAAAATGCGGATAATTTTGGCAATATCCCCGTAATAACAAAAAATGGTGTGCCTGTTTATGTGAAAGATATAGCCAGGGTTACAGATGCCGCAGATATTACGGTTGATTATGCCTTGATAAATGGTAAACGGTCGGTTTATATCCCGGTTGTTAAAACGGCCGACGCTTCAACCTGGACCGTAGTACAGGATTTAAAAAGCAAGCTTCCCGAAATGCAGAACTTGCTGCCGGATGATGTAAAGATCTCGTACGAATTTGACCAATCTATCTTCGTAGTAAATGCGGTAAAAAGCTTAATGACCGAAGGTGGTTTAGGCGCACTGCTCACCGGCCTGATGGTGCTTTTGTTTTTACGCGATTGGCGCAGCAGCCTTATTGTAGTGATCACCATCCCGGTATCTATTTTAATTGGCGTGTTGTTGCTCAGCCTTTTTGGACAAACCATTAACATCATGACCTTAAGCGGTCTCGCGCTGGCGATAGGAATACTGGTCGACCAGGCAACGGTAACCATTGAAAATATTCACCAGCATTTGGAAATGGGCAAATCAAAACGACTGGCTATTTACGATGCCTGCGAAGAAATTGCGTTTCCGTTGCTGCTGATATTATTATGTATCCTGGCTGTATTCGCCCCTTCTTTCCTGATGAACGGTGTTCCTAAAGCTATGTTTTTACCATTGTCAATGGCTATTGGATTAACCATGATCGTATCATACCTGATAGCGCAAACACTTGTGCCTATAATGAGCAATTGGATGATAAAAGCTGAACGCTACCAACATTATGATCACGACAAAATACATGCGCATGCCGGCGAAGCATTAGACAGGCAGGAGGAGATGCAGGTAAATAAACACCGTGAGGAAGAAGAAAAGCACCCTGAAGAAAATGATCTGTTTGAGAAGGTAAAAATGCGCTTTGTAAAAATTATTACAAGCCTGATGCCCCGCAAAAAATTGTTGGTGCCTGTTTATTTAATTGTGGTGATACTCCTTGCCGGGATAGGTTTTGTTATTATCGGTAAAGATATGATGCCAAAACTTAACAATGGACAGTTCCAGGTTAGGCTTAAAGAGCCTGAAGGAACCCGGCTTGAGCGTACCGAAGAAAAGTTTAAACAGGTTTTGCAGATAATTGATAAAACGGTTGATCATCATGTAAAGATCACATCGGGTTATATAGGCCTGATCCCCAGTAGCTTTGGCAGTAGCAACCTTTATGTTTTTAATACAGGAACCCATGAGGCTGTTTTACAGGTAAACCTTGATGAAGATTACAAGGTGAACATGGATGAGCTGAAAGATGCCCTGCGCAAAAACATAGCCTACGCCATGCCTGAAATGAGTATAAGCTTTGAACCGATTGATATGACGGAGAAGATCATGAGCCAGGGTGCATCTACTCCTATCCAGGTACAGGTTGCCGGTCAAAACATGGAGCAGATAGAAGGTTATGGAAATAAAGTATTAGCCAAACTGAAGCAGATCCCATACCTGCGGGATGTTGAGATAGACCAGCCTTTAAAATTCCCGGTGGTTGCCATTACGCTCGACAGGTTAAAGGTGTCGCAATTTGGTTTAAATATCAAAGATATTTCCAGGTCGGTTACCGCAAGCACCTCATCAAGCCGTTTTACGGAGAAAAACCTTTGGCTGGATGACAAAAACTCCTACACCTATTCTGTACAGGTACAGATCCCGGAATATGTAATGAACACCATGGATGAGCTAAAGGAAATTCCATTAGTTAAGGGCCAAAGCAGCCCTACCCTTGCAGATGTTGCAGATTTTAAAGTAAATTACTTACCCGGCGAGTATGATCGCAGCGGCCCGAGACGGTTTATAACCATAAGCGCAAACATTTATAAAAAAGACCTGGGTACCGCTACTACGGATGTGCAAAAAGCAGTTAAATCAATCGGCAATCCTCCAAAAGGTTTACTGGCGACAATCGGCGGTATGTCGAGCCTGTTAACAGAAACTTTAAACAGTTTGCAAAGCGGTCTTGCATTTGCTATCCTGGTTATATTTTTATTACTGGCGGCAAATTACCAGTCGTTTAAAGTATCGCTTACTGTATTATCAACAATCCCAGCCGTAATATTAGGATCAATAACGGCATTGCTGCTTACGGGTTCAACGCTTAACCTGCAATCTTATATGGGGATGATCATGTCAACTGGTGTATCCGTTGCCAACGCTATACTGATAGTTACCAATGCCGAAAAATTAAGGATCGAGTATAAAGATGCAACAAAAGCGGCTATCACCAGCGCATCTATCCGTTTAAGGCCCATATTAATGACCAGCTTTGCCATGATAGCGGGGATGATCCCGATGGCATCGGGCATGGGCGAAGCCGGTGAGCAAACTGCCCCGCTTGGCCGTGCCGTTATTGGCGGTTTATTTGCCTCAACGCTTGCCGCTTTATTTATTTTGCCGATGGTATTTGCCTGGGTGCAAAACAAAACCACCTATGACGAACCATCACTGATGCCAGAAGAGTTAACCACAACCACACCTTTAAATATTAATTAACATGAAATATACACCCTATTTATTAATAGCAGCTACCTGTTTTTTTGCTGCATGTTCAGGCAATCAAAAACCGGTAGATATAACCAAAGAAACAAAGCAAGCCACCAATAAATATAAATTTGGCACCGTTGCAGAACAAGCCTTATCAAGCTCTGCACGCTTACCGGGGCAGCTAAACCCTTATAACGAGGTAAACCTTTTCCCCAAGGTAAATGGTTTTGTAAAAAAACTGTTTGTTGATCGTGGTTCCATTGTTAAAAAAGGACAGCTTTTGGTTACGCTGGAAGCACCTGAAATGGAATCACAGTTGCAGGCGGCTAACTCACGCTATCTGCAGGCAAAGGAAAATGCCCAAGCCAGTAAAGAAAAATACCAGCGTTTAAAAGAAGCCGCAAGCGAGCCGGGCTCTGTATCGCCATTAGATATTGATAATGCAGTAGCAAAAATGAAGGCCGATGATGCAATGGCACAATCAGAACGTTCAAATGTTGAATCGGTAAAAACAATGCAGGGATACTTAAATATCTATGCCCCCTTTGATGGCATGATCATTCAGCGGAATGTTTCACCGGGTGCGCTGGTTGCCCCGGGTAAATCAACAGATCAGCCCATGCTGATTTTGCAGGATATCAATAAACTCCGCCTGGAAGTATTTATTCCGGAAGATTATGTGGATAAAGTTGATTTAAAAAAGCCCGTTTCCTTCACCTTTAATGCATTACCCGGTCAAACGCAAACAGCTAAGATCAGCCGGTCGGCAAATGCATTGAGCACTATGCGATCTGAAGCTATTGAAATCGATGTGATCAACAAAAACGGCAATCTAAAACCCGGTATGTATGCCGAAGTTAAAATACCGATGCTATCGGGCGCAAAATCATTGCTGGTTCCTAATACAGCTATTGTTCGTTCAACAGAAAAAGAATATGTTGTTAGAAATGATAATGGCAAAGCCGATTTAGTTGTGATTAAAGAAGGCTTGGTAAGTAATGATGCCACAGAGGTATTTGGCAACTTAAAACCTAATGATAAGGTGGTGCTTAAAGCCTCAGACGAGATAAAACAAGGTGATAATCTTCATTAAATAGGCTTTATTTTGATGTTTGGAACCGGCTACCATTATTGGTAGTCGGTTTTTGTGTTTTATAATTATCTATTTATCAAATACTTAAATAATAATATTTAATAATTGTTAACTTTTTATGCTAATTATTTGGGAATTAAAATATTACGGCTACCTTTACACTACTAAATAGGTAGATATTATAGAATATTAAAAAGAGATGAAAACTTTAAAACTTTACTTGCACAACGTTAATGCTGCAGGTTGTTACCCTCAATCCTCAAAATCATATATGTGCTGTTGTTGATCTGGCTTCCGGCAAAACACATAATCAGTATTATTTAATCCAAACTTTTCACGTCTAAAATTAACAAATGAAATTACCTTACGTAATCAAAACCGTACTCTTGTTGAGTATACTTTTCAGCGCAATTGCCACAAAGGCACAGCAAAATGAAGACCTGCTGAATCTTCTTATCAAAAAAAAGGTACTGAGCCAGCAGGAAGCTGATTCAATTAGGGCTGATGAGGCTATAAAGGAACAAGCAAAAAAAGAGAGTTTAGCAAACCGGCATGGAATATCAATAGGCAGAGCATTACAAATAAGCGGATTGGTGCAGGCACGCTACCAGGGGTTTGAACAATCAAACGTTAACAACTCTTTTGACCTTCGCCGTGTGCGCCTTGATTTGCGCGGCAATATAACCGACAGTTGGTCGTATGATGTCTATACCGAATTTGGAGGTACTGGTGTAAAACTTGTTGATGCCTTTGTAGCATACACCGCCGGCGATTATCTGAAATTCTCAGCTGGCCAATTTAAAATCCCATTCTCGGTAGAAAGCTTAACATCTGACTCGCAACTGGAGTTTTCTGACAGATCGCAAGTAGTTGAGGCCCTTGTTTCCAGGACTAAAGATGTGATTGGCAATTCCAACGGTCGTGATATCGGGATCATGGTTAGCGGAAGCTTTGCAAAAATTGATGACTTCTATTTATTTGATTACTCATTTGGCGTATTTAATGGCGCGGGTTATGATGTAACTACAGATAATAACAACCACAAGGATCTAAGCGGACGGTTAAGTGTTCATCCTGTTAAAAACCTCTCGGTATCAGCCGATTTTTATAACGGCCAGGGTAACTACGGAACCCCGGCTACTAATCAAAAAAGAAACCGTACCGGTTTTGATGCCCGCTATGTTTGGAAAGCACTGTCGCTAACTGCTGAATATGACAAAGGCACAGACGGTAAGATCCAGAGATCTGGCTGGTATGGCCAGGCCGCTTATTTTATCCTGCCTAAACACCTGCAGCTTGCCGCAAAATACGATACGTATGATCCAACAAAAACCAACTTAACCGATCGTACCAACTGGTATTCAGGCGGCGTGAACTATTACTTTAACGACTGGACGAGGCTTACCGTTGATTATACCCTGCGCCGCGAGCAAACTACCCAGATAAAAAACAACCTGCTTAATGCACAATTACAAATAGTATTTTAATTAAAACAAAAATGAAGAAAGCAATATTCAGGCAACAGGCACTTATAGTAGGAGCTATTGCATTGGTTACAATAACCACCATTTCTTCCTTTACTAAACGGGTTTCCCCTAAGCCGGTTGACGATTTGGAGGGCACCATCAGCATATCAGGCGCATTTGCCCTGTATCCTATTACGGTAAAATGGGCAGACGAATTTAAAAAGCTGCACCCCAATGTGAAGTTTAACATTTCGGCGGGTGGTGCTGGTAAAGGAATCACCGATGCGTTGTCAGGTTTGGTTGATATAGGCCTGGCCTCGCGGGATATTGACCCCGCCGAAGTTAAAAAGGGTGCTTACACCATTTATGTAACCAAAGATGCCGTATTACCAACTTTTAACACTGCAAACCCGGATGCGGCCGCATTACTTGCAAAAGGTGTTAAACGTGATCAATTCCTGAACATATTTGTGACAGGTAACATTAAGAACTGGAACCAGCTTGCCGGTAAAGTTTCAGTGCCTATCCATGTTTACAACCGTTCGGATGCTGCCGGGGCCGGTGAAACCTGGGCAAAATATTTCGGTAAAAAACAGGAGGATTTGCTGGGTGTAGGAGTTTATGGCGATCCGGGTTTAGCTCAAGCTGTTAAAAAAGATGTAACGGGTATTGGCTACAACAATATTGCCTATCTATACGATTTGAAAACCCGTAAGCAGGTTGCAGGCGTGCACGCATTACCAATCGATGTAAACGGCAACGGAAAAGTAGATGCAGATGAAAACTTTTATGACACCGTTGATCAATTAACAGACGCAATAGCCGCAGGTAAATACCCATCGCCTCCAGCCCGTAACCTTGGCTTTTTATTTAAAGGAAAGCCAAAGAAAAAGGAGTTGATAGAATTTGTAAAGTTCGTTTTAACAACAGGCCAAAAAGATGTTGACGAAAACGGATACATAGCGCTTTCAAAAGCCAAGATCCAGGAGGAGCTAAAAAAGGTGAATTAGGTTGGAAGGGTTGTAGAGGTTGTAAAGGTTGAAGACGTTAAAATCTGCAATCCTTACAACGTCTGCAACAACTACAACCCTTACAACCTTTACAACAACCAACATGAACTTCAGACTACTAAAAGATAAGATCCTATCCAAACTGATGCTGGTTTTTACACTGGCATCAGTTTCTTTATTAGTGATAATCGGGATTGGCTTATACTATAAATCCATCCCGATAATTCACCGGCTCTCGTGGGGAGAGCTCATTACTTCAAGCATCTGGAAACCATTAAAAGGCCTGTTTGGCTTTTTCCCGTTTATAATGGGCACGTTATGGGTAACAGCTATTGCTATAATCATCGCGTTACCCCTATGCTTGCTTACCGCGCTTTATATTGTCGAATATGCGCCGGTCAGAGTAAAGCGCATCCTTACTCCTTTTGTAAACCTGTTGTCGGGTATTCCGCCGGTAATATTTGGCGTGTGGGGCGTGCTGTTCATTATCCCGCTTATTCAAATCTATATTGCACCTCATTTTGTCGAATTTTCAACGGGCTACAGTGTTTTAGCCGGTGGAATTGTTTTGGCGGTGATGATCTTCCCACTCATTGTAAGCATCATCAGCGAAGTATTGCGAACCATTCCGCAGGAACTAAAAGATGCGTCACTGTCACTTGGCGCAACAAAATGGGAAACCATAAAAAAGGTGATCCTGCGTAAAGCGTTGCCGGGCATTATTGCCGCAGCGGTATTGGCTATATCCCGCGCCTTTGGCGAAACCATAGCCGTATTAATGGTTTGCGGTAATAATGCAGTCGTACCACATTCGGTGTTTGATCCGGGGTATCCCCTGCCTGCGCTAATTGCCAATAATTATGGCGAAATGCTTTCCATTCCGCTTTATGATTCGGCGCTGATGTTTGCAGCCCTGTTGCTTTTTATCATTATCTTATTGTTTAACATTATTTCGCGGGTAATATTGGCCCGTTTAGAAAGGAAACTGGCTGCATGAAAGGAAGAAAATTAGAAGAGCTGTTTTTCAGGGTCCTGATGGTGCTGGCGACTATACTGGTAGCCGGCAGCTTTTTCCTGATAGTTGGCACGGTATTTTTTAAAGGGTTTCATTACATGAACCTCGATATGATCACCAAAACACCGGGCGGCGGCTTTTATATAGGCAAAGAAGGCGGTGTGTTGAACGCAATAGTCGGTTCCTTTTATGTCGCTGGAGGTGCAACTATACTTGGCTTACTGGTTAGTATCCCGGTAGCCATATTTATTAATTTATATATGGATGGTAAAAGGTTTTTATCAAACACCATCCGCATGGCCTTTGATGTACTATTTGGCATTCCATCCATTGTTTATGGCGCCTTTGGCTTTTTAATAATGGTTTATTTTGGCATCCGGGCCTCGCTGCTGGGCGGTATTATAGCGGTAACACTGTTAGTGATCCCTATTTTAGTGCGTACGCTTGATGAAGTGATCCGTACTGTACCGTTTGAACTTCGCGATGCCGCACTTTCGCTGGGCTCAACCCGTTGGGAAACCGCTAAAGTTGTTTTGAGACAAATAAGGCCGGGGATCTTCACTGCTATATTATTATCATTCGGCAGGGCTATTGGCGATGTTGCCTCAGTGCTGTTCACTGCCGGCTTTAGCGATAATGTCCCAACCTCACTGCATGAGCCTGCCGCTACCCTGCCGTTGGCTATATTTTTCCAGTTAGGCAGCCCTGTTGAAGAAGTGCAAGGCCGTGGCTATGCGTCGGCACTGATATTAACCATTATTGTACTAATCATTACCATTTTATCAGACATCCTGATAAAGAAATTCTCAAAACATAAAATTTAAATGACTCAAACTCCACATATCAGCGTACAGCATTTAAATGTGCATATTGGCGCCCAACATATTTTAAAGGATATCAATATCAACATCCCTGATAAAAAGGTAACCTCTATCATCGGCCCGTCAGGCTGCGGGAAAACTACCTTGTTAAAATCATTTAACCGTTTATGGGATAATACTGCAGATGTAAAAATAACCGGTAAGGTGCTGGTTGATAACGAAGATATTTACGCCCCAAATGCCGAAGTAACTCATATCCGCAAAAAAATGGGGCTGCTTTCCCAACGCCCTTATCCGTTGCCAATGTCTATTTATGATAATGTGGCTTATGGGCCCAGGATTCATGGCATCCGCAAAAAACAGGTATTGGACGAATTGGTGGAGGAACAATTAAAAGCCACCGGTTTATGGAACGAGGTTAAAGACCGTTTGAATGCTTCGGCTACGCGCTTATCCATCGGGCAGCAGCAACGCTTATGCCTTGCCCGTGGACTTGCAGTAGGCCCTGAGATTATATTAGGCGATGAATCTACTTCTGCCCTTGATCCGGTTTCTACAGCAATAATCGAAGATCTTTTTATCAGTCTGAAAGAAAAATATTCTATCGTATTGGTAACGCATATCTTAAGGCAGGCACGCAGGGTATCAGACTATATCATATTCGTTTACATGGGTAAGATCATTGAATTTGGGCCAACTGAGGAAGTTTTGCTGAACCCGAAGGAGGAGCTGACTAAAGAATATGTGAAAGGATACATAAGTTAATTCTATAAATTACTGTAAGTTGCCAGTAGTCTTGAGGTGTGAAACATCTTGAAATTCAGCATATTACGATTTTATTGTTGGAAAGTACAAAAAACCAATATGCTGATTATCAATTAATTACAATATGTTAAATTGTTAATATATTGATAATCAAAGTGTTTCATGGTGTTCCACCCCGTTCCGCGTGCAAAAATGGAACGCTTTGCCGGTGTGGAACTCAAACTTGCGCTTCGCCTCAACGCGGTTGGAGAAGGGTTTTGGGTGAAGTGACCGTTTGCCTATGTTGAACTCACCTTAAATTAACGCATTTTTAATTAAAATTCACCAATTTTTAATGATTTATACCCGGTTATGAATTAAATAAATATAAAACATATAATTTATCACTGAATTACTACTTGTTTTATATTAAATCATATTAAAATCACAACTTTTGCCATACTTTACCCGTATATTGCACCATTTATTAGCATAAATGGCCTATAATTACCAAAGAATCATTATCAAAATCGGGTCAAACGTGTTGACCCAAAAGGATGGCTTACCCGATCAAAACCGTATTAATCATCTTGTTGAGCAAATTGCCAAAATAAAAAGGCAGGGTATTGAAGTTGTATTGGTTTCATCGGGCGCAGTAGCATCAGGAAGAAGTTTAATCACCATTTCTGAAAAATTTGATTCCATTGCTACCAGGCAATTGTTTGCCTCTATTGGCCAGGTTAAGCTGATCAATACTTATGCACAGCAGTTTGAAAAATATAATATCCTTTGCTCGCAGGTATTAGTAACTAAAGAGGATTTCAGGGACAGGCTGCATTACCTGAACATGAAAAACTGTTTAAAGATCCTCTTACAGCATCACGTTATCCCTGTAGTAAATGAAAATGATGTGGTGTCGGTTACCGAACTAATGTTTACTGATAACGACGAGCTGGCGGGCTTAATCGCCTCCATGTTAAATGCGCAGGCACTCATCGTTTTAACTAATGTAGATGGCATTTACGATGGCAACCCTGATACAGAAGGTGCAAAAGTAATTGAAGAAGTAAGTGGCAAGCATATTGATTTTTCAGCTTTCGTAAGTACAGGCCGTTCACAATTTGGTCGCGGAGGCATGATCACTAAATCAACCATGGCGCAAAAAACAGCTCAATTGGGCATTGCAGTTCATATAGCCAACGGCACAAAGGAAAATATTTTGGTTGACGTGCTCGATAATAAAGTGCCGCACACCTACTTCGTCCCAAACAGGTCAGCATCCGGAAAAAAGAAATGGATTGCGCATGCCGGCAATTTTGCTAAAGGCATAGTGCAGGTTAATGAGGGCGCTAAAGCTGCTCTTACATCTGCAAAAGCCTCCAGCTTGCTTCCGGTTGGTGTAATTAATATTATATCGGGCTTTAAAAAAGGTGAAATAATTAAGTTGGTTGATGAAAATAATAAGCCCATTGGCCTAGGGATAGCTGAATATGGCTCAGATAAAGCTGCGGAAATGATCGGGCAAAAAAATCAAAAAGCACTCATTCATTATGATTATCTTTACTTGGAATGTTAAATCGCTATATCACATATTTTGAAAACGCCCGCTCTGCAAGCAGAAAAAGTGTTTCCCCGGTTATCATCAACCAGGCATTGAATGATCTGGCTGATGCTGCCGTAGCCCAAACCGGTTATCTATTACTGGAAAATCAGAAAGATCTTGACCTGATGGATCAAAAAGATCCCAAATATGACCGCTTAAAACTCACAGCTGAACGAATTGCTGATATAGCGAAGGAAATAAGAAATGTTGCCTTACTGGAAAGCCCTTTAGGACATGTATTTTCTGATAAAACAATGCCAAACGGCTTGCAGATCTCTAAAGTGCGGGTTCCGCTTGGTGTAGTTGGCATAATTTACGAGGCCCGGCCCAATGTTACGTTTGATGTGTTTTCTCTTTGCTTTAAAACCGGGAATGTTTGTATTTTGAAAGGTGGCAGCGATGCTTACCATTCAAACAAGGCTATTATTTCTATTATTCAACAGGTTTTAACAGACCACAAAATTGATATCAATAAAGCAATATTACTCCCTGTGGAACGTGAAGCTACCGATGCACTGTTAAACGCAGTTGGTTATGTTGACGTTTTAATCCCAAGAGGAAGTCAGCAATTAATTGACCATGTGCGCAATAACAGCAAAGTACCTGTAATTGAAACAGGTGCCGGTATTGTGCACACCTACTTTGATGAATTTGGCGACCTGGAAAAAGGCGCTAATATAATATTCAATGCCAAAACCCGCCGTGTAAGCGTATGTAACGCATTGGATTGTTTAATTGTCCATTACAGCAGGTTACGGGATTTGCCAAAGCTGGTGAAATTGTTAGGTGAAAAAAATGTGATGCTTTATGCCGATAAAACAGCTTTTATGATCCTCAAGGGCCATTACCCTGATGCGCATTTAAGCCATGCCAGGCCCGAGCATTTTGGAACCGAATTTTTATCAATGACATTAGCAATTAAAGTTGTTGAGAGTTTTGAAGATGCGCTCGACCATATAGCGCAATACAGCTCAAAACATAGCGAAGCTATTATATCAGAAGATCCGGAACGGACTGAAACCTTTTTAAACCAGGTTGATGCTGCGGCTGTTTATGTAAATGCTTCCACTGCTTTTACAGATGGCGCACAATTTGGTTTAGGTGCCGAAATTGGGATAAGTACCCAAAAACTACACGCCCGCGGCCCTATGGGGCTGGAAGAATTAACCAGCTATAAATGGGTTGTAAGAGGAAGCGGCCAGGTAAGGCCGTAATTTCAATTGCTTAA